>SLMF01000595.1 GCA_007133715.1 Planctomycetaceae bacterium | reverse complement strand
GTTGTTCCGTTTGCGGGTGAACTCGAAGGCCCAACGGATGCAGCGTTCACAGCCCTTTCGGGTGTAGACGGCCGTTTGGCTGGCGACTTCGTCGGGCGTATTCTTTTTCAGGAATCCGCCGATGCCGCAATAGAGATCTTCGGTGTTTTCCCGCACGACGACGAAGTCGATATCGTCGGGGCCCTTGCCGACCAGCGGGGTTTCGACCCCCGGATACAACTTGACCGGACGCAGGTTGATGTACTGATCCAACTGGAACCGCAACTCGAGGAGGAGGCCTTTTTCGAGGATTCCGGGCTCGACATCGGGGTGTCCAACCGCCCCGAGAAAGATGGCGTCGTACTGCCGCATCTCTTCGGCGGATCCGGGCGGCAGGATCTGGCCCGTGCGCAGGTAGCGATCGCCGCCGAAATCATAGTCGGTCGTTTCGAATTCGAAACCTTCCAATTGAGCCACCGCCGCCAGAACTTTCAGCGCTTCCGCGGTCACTTCCGGTCCGGTACCGTCGCCACCGATCACTGCGATTTTCATAGTCAATGCCGTCTTGCTCCAAAGAGTTGGGTTTATTTTAATCGCCTTGCGACAAGCTGCAGATTCTAGCACCGCGGGAACGGCACGACAAGTTGGGTGGTCCGCAGCGCGCGATTGGACTTGGCACAATCGATTCGCAAGAATGGCGGGTGGTCGCGCTGGTAACCGTGCATGCGGGAGGGATTGTGATGAGCAATTGGAGATGGGTACTGCGGAGTCTGGTGTATCATGGCCGGATGAATCTGGCGGTCGCGTTGGGGGTTGCTGCTGCTGCCGCGGTCCTGATCGGGGCCTTGATCGTGGGGGATTCTGTGCGAGGCAGTCTCCGTTCCCTGGCGCTGGATCGCTTGGGTCGCATCGACGAAGTGCTGGTCAGCGAGCGTTTTTTCCGCACGGCGTTGGCGGAGGAACTGGCCGGGGATCCGCGGTGGCAGTCGGCCGCGGGCCGGGTGGTTCCGCTGCTGTTGTTTCCTCGGGCGACGGTCCAGCGGAGCGGGGGGGGTGCTCGGGCGACCGGTGTGCTGCTGATCGGTGGCGAGGGGGACTTTTGGGAACTGGGCGACGCGGACGCGCGTCCTGCCGAGCTACCGGGTCCGCAGGAGATCGTGTTGAACGAGCCTTTGGCGCGCGAGTTGGGCGCCCGGCCGGGCGATCAGTTGCTGCTGCGACTGCCGACGGGCAACGAGGTGCCGCCCGACAGCCCGTTGGGTCACACGACCGACCGCATCCGGACGGTGGTGGGGTTGCGGGTGGTCGCGGTGGTGCCAGCTCGCAGTCTGGGCCGTTTCAGTCTGTCGCCCAGTCAGACGGAACCGCGGAACGCGTTTGTGCATCCCCGGACGTTGCAGCGTGTGCTGGATCAGCAGGACCGGGTCAACACGCTGCTGGTCTCGTACGGAGAGCCGTCGACGGCGGCGACTCGGCAGGCTTTGCGGGCGGCCCTGCAACCGCGGCTGGCCGACTTTGGAATTCGCATCCGCCGCATCCGAGCTACCTATCAGCCTGACGGCGAGCCCCCGGAGCGGGTGTCCTTCGATTATTTTCAGATCAGCACCCGTCGCATGGTATTTGAACCGGAAGCGGCGGCGGCGGTGCGGCAGGCGTTTGCGGAGGAGCCTGTCCAGGCCGTTTCGACCTATATAGCCAACACGATCGCGCGGGCCGCGGGCAGCGACCCGGCGGACGAGATCCCCTATTCGGTCATCTCCGGCGTGGACTCGCAGCCCCTACTGGGGCCCCTGCGGGACGAGCAGGGGCAGCCGTTGCTGCTGGGCCCGGACGAAATTGTACTGAACCGCTGGGCGGCCGAGGAGTTGGGCGTGGCCGCGGGCGACCGCATCCGCCTGGACTATTTCCAGCCGGAGGCCGCGTATGGGCAATTGGAGGCAGCGCGAGCGGAGCTTGGGCTGCGAGCGATCGCCCCGCTGACCGAGCCGGCCCGCGGCTTCACCCGTCGCCAGGCGGCGGTTTTCGAGCAGCGTCCGGCCTTGAGCAACGATCCCGACCTGACCCCGGAGGTCGAGGGCTTGACCGACCAGGCGTCGATCGATGATTGGGAAGCTCCCTTTCCGGTCGACCGCGACCGTGTGCGGCCTCAGGATGACGATTACTGGTCGTTTTACCGCACGACCCCCAAGGCGTTCGTATCGTTGGCCACGGCCGAGCGATTGTGGGGCAGCCGTTTCGGCTTGGTGACTTCGTTCCGCCTGCCGGTCACCGGCGAGCTTCCCCCGGGCAGCGAGGCGGAGCGGGAGTTTGTGGAGCGGCTGGAAGGGCGGCTGACCACGGCACTGGCCGAAGTCCAGGACGAACTGGGCTTCGCCTTCGACCCGATCCGCCAACGCAGTCTGGCCGCGGCCAGCGGGACCACGCCGTTCGATCTGCTGTTCCTGGCGCTCAGTTTTTTTGTGATCGCCGCCGCGATCCTGCTGGTGACGCTGCTGTTCCGGCTGGCGGTCGAACGGCGCGCGGCGGAAGTGGGCACGCTGCTGGCTACCGGTTTTCAGCGCCGCCAGGTGACACGGCTGCTGATCGTGGAAGGTCTGATCGTCGCCGCGGCCGGAGCGGCCGTGGGCATCGTGGTGGGAACCGGCTACGCCTGGCTGATGATCCGCGGGCTGCGTACCTGGTGGGTCGGTGCGATCACCACGCCTTTCTTGCAGCTGTACCTTCAGCCGCTGACCTTGGTGTGGGGCTATGGAGCGGCTGGCCTGATTGCGGCGGTGACCATCGCGTTCAGTTTGCGGTTCATGAAACGCGTGCCGGTGCGCCGTCTCCTGGCGGGTCGTGCCACGGTCTCGCGGCCGGTCGGCGGTCCCGCGGGCCGCGTGGGCTGGGGGCTGGCTCTGCTGTTGCTGATCGCGGCGGTGGTCTTGGCGGGCAGGGCGGCCGCCAGTGGGGGCGAGGCGCAAGCGGCTTCGTTCGTGGGAGCCGGAGCTGCCGTGCTGGCCGCCCTGCTGATTGCCGTCCGCAGCGGCCTCCGCGGCGACCGCCTGACGTCCGCTTCCGCCACGTTCAGCTTGCCCCTGCTCGCGGCACGCAACGCCGGCCGCAATCCGGCTCGCAGCACGCTGACCGTCGGGCTGATGGCCGTCGCCAGTTTCCTGATCATTTCCATGGGGGCCTTCCGGGCCGAGCCGACGGTGCAGGGGACGGGCGGATTCGATCTGCTGGCCGAGACCGATCGGCCGATTTTCGAAAACCTTCAAGACCCGGAGACGCAGCAGTTGCTGCTGGGCGACCGTGCCGAAGTGCTCGAGGACGGTCGTGTGATCAGTCTGCGGGTCCAGGCGGGCGACGATGCCAGCTGTACGAACCTGTATCGGCCCAGTCAGCCCCGCGTGTTGGGCGTACCGTCGGCGATGAGCGACCACTACGACCAGCCCGACCAGACTTCTTTCGGGTGGGTTTCCACCGCGGCCTCGACGCCGGCCGAAGTCAAAAACCCTTGGCGGATGTTGGCAGGCGAGGCGGGCGAGGCCCGTCTCGGGCGGGCGGCCGATGCGGTGGCGATCCCCGTGATCCTGGACCAGAACACGGCCCGGTACAGTCTGCACTTGTACGGTGGCATCGGCGAAGAATTCGTGCTCGAGTATGCCGGCGAGCGGCCCCTCCGTTTTCGCGTGGTCGGTCTGCTGGATACGTGCATTTTGCAGGGGAATCTGTTGATTGGCGAGCGGGATTTTGTCCGTGCGTTTCCTCGGGTGGCTGGCTACCAGCTGTTCTTGGTGCAGACCGGCTCGCAGCCGCGGTCGGCCGTGAGCGACGCCTTGGAAGACCGGTTGACCGATTACGGTTTCGCCGCGTTGCGTACCGAGGATCGGCTGCGCGACCTGCTGGCTGTCCAGAACACCTACCTGAGCACGTTCCAGGCGTTGGGCGCGTTGGGGTTGTTGTTGGGCACGTTCGGGCTGGCGACGGTCCAGGTCCGCAACGTTGTCGAGCGGCGGAGCGAACTGGCGTTGCTCCGCGCGGCCGGATTTTCGCGGCGGCGGCTGGGGGCCATGGTCATGGGCGAGAACCTGGCACTGCTGTTGGGCGGTTTGCTCAGCGGCTTTCTGGCCGCCTTGGTCGCGGTGCTGCCCTCGATCTATGCGGGCGGCGCCGCAATCCCTTTGGGCGACCTGAGCATCATGCTGGCGGTGGTGTTGGTGGCGGGCATCCTGTCCAGCCTGGCCTCGGTCCGCACCACGCTCCGCGCCCCCTTGCTGCCCGCCCTCCGCGGCGACTGAGCCCAGGCAAGTGGGCGTGGAGCAAGAGCGGGTGAAGGGGGGGGGAGGCGATCGGTGGATTCTGCGTGCGGAGGGGAGGG
>SLMF01000755.1 GCA_007133715.1 Planctomycetaceae bacterium | reverse complement strand
TGGCACCCCACCTGGGATGCCAGGCGATCCGCCGCCTCGGGGATGGTATCAAAACAGGCGGTAACCTGGGCTCCCGGGATATCTGCCACTGCCTTCGAATGAAACCCTGCGATCATGCCACAGCCGACGATACCAAAACCTGTTGCCATGATTGCCTCCCTTTCGCGCCGAGGTTGAATGGACAAAGCCGCCATTATAATGGACGCGTCGAAATCCGAAAGACGAATTGCCGAAATAAGCCCGCATGGGGGATTGAGTTAACCCACGATATGGCTGATGTCGATCAGGTGCATCTGCCGACCCTCGCTCGTGTGCGGCGTGTCGATCACGATCGACAACCCGTCCGGGCTGTGCCGGGGGTGCGTGTCCACCCGCCATTCCCCGCGATACTCGGGCGGCGAATAGTAGCGGCCCAATTCGATCCGCCGTTCGGTGGGCACATGGTACAAATATACCGTCTGCTCGCGATTGGCATCGGGGTACGTGTCGTTGATGATCCAGTCGCGATTGGGGAGGTAATTGCAGTGTCCGTCGCGAGTCATCACGTCGGGTGCCACCACCTGGAAAGATTCCTCGGGCGAATCCTTGACCAAATAGAACTTGTCCCCGTGGGAAGCATGGCGTGCCCAGACCAGAATATGTTCCGGATCGCGCCAGATGAAATGGGACGCCATGCCCGTGTTGATGATGCACCGCAGATCCCCTCCGTCGGGGTCGCAGGTAAACATCCGGGTCAACCAGCGGGTCTGTCCCCGGGGACGCCAGCGATGCAGGAAGACCAACCGCGTCCCGTCCGTGTTCACCAGCAGATGATTGAACCAGTGTTTCGCTTCCGGCAGGGCTTCCGGCGAAAAATACGACGGCTCGACAGGCAGCGGATAGCGCGCGGCCTGGTCCAACGACACGATCATTTGCGATTCGCCCGACTCGAGATCCATGCGGTAGATCCCCGAGGCTTCGGGAGCCATCTGATCCGCCTGCGGGTCCGGCAGTCCCGCATAACCGTAACCCGGACGCGTGTCGTTGATCCGACGAAAATCGGCAGAAAACGCCGTGCGCCCATCCGGACTCAGGCAGTAGATGGCATGCGGGATCGTCCGCCGCTCACCCGTGGGGACATCCAGGATGTGACAGACAAACCGATCTTCCTGCCGATCATTCCAGACGATCTTGCGATCCGAACCCGGCAGCCATTGCAGCATGCACCCCTGTTGCCACCCCCAAGCGCGACTTTCATCTAAATCGATCCACAGGTCGTCTTTTTCGAGGTCCACCATCCCGATCCGGATCACATCGTCCGGTCGCGGACTGCGATGCTCGAAATCCACCTGCATTCCCAAACAATAGCGGCCGCTGGGATCAAATTGGAGCTTGTCATAGTAGGCAAACCAGTGATACTGGGGACCGCGGGTGATCGTGCGTTGCGGCGGGAAATCCGACCCCCTACGGGCAGCCAGCGCCCCCCCGTGCGTTCCGGCGGCTACCGTCAGTGCCGCTCCCGCTGTCGCTCCCAACCACTGCCGTCGCGTGATCCTCTCGGACATCGATGATTCTCCCGGTAATAAGCAAGGTACGTGGCGGATTTTGCTAACTCAATCTACCATGCCCGACGGCATTTACCAGGAGACCCCCGCCATGTACCCTCAAGCGGCGGAACGCTCGCCAAGCTTCTCGTGACGATCCAGCTCGTCACGCAGTACCAACACCTCACGCGGTGCTTGAATGCCCAAACGCACCTTGTCACCCGAAACACTGACCACGGTTACCAGGATCGACTCCCCCAGTCTAACCTTTTCACCCTGCTTGCGAGATAAAACCAACATTGCGAACTCCCTCTCGTTATGAAATGTGGGCTCCGGGCACGGAGATATTTGAGTTGGTCCCGCCGCGAGCTAGGCAACGGCGGGCAAGTTTCGTGGTTTCCAGCCTCCCCTTGGCTGCGTGATCCGTGGACGGTGTGAAGTCGTGTGGGTGGGATCGCCGCCGGTGGTACATCAGCGGCAATTTGTGGCGTGTGGGAAATCTGGGAGACTGAACGACAAAATAGGCTATCGGCAAGATGGGGTAAATAGCTTTGCTTTGATCAAGAAAGATTGTCGTAACGATCAGAAAATCCCGGCAAGACGTACCGGTGCCGCAGGCGCCGACCGGAAGTTGCTTGCTGCGCATCCCCGTAGATTCTGGGGATCGATTACGAGCACGAAAGAGTTCCAGAACGGTCTCCTCGTAGAACGGAATTCATTCCGTTCGCGATGCAGGGAAACGGAACGAATTCCGTTCTACGATTCGAGACCTAACCGAACAAACCTGACCGCGGGCCGTATCACGTCCATTGTGATTTGCGGCACTAGGCCGGTGCGAAGAAACTGTAGTAAGGCTCTCCCCGTGCGACCCGCTGGAGATACAAACATGCCTCTCTCAAATGGTAGTCGCCCCACATGCACGACTCGCCGCGGGGAATCTGGGAATCCGGCGGGATGTGATCCCAGCCGCGGGGACGATGGTAGATCGTGTGCAGCAACAGCCCTTGATGCGCTTCGCCCGTGCTCAAATAGGGCTCGTCCAGCAGCGTCCGCAGCACGGTCAGTCCGGCTTGCCAGTATTTCTTTCCGTCTGTCGAGTCGGTGCCCAGGTAGTGTCCCAGTCGCAACAGGCCCTGCGCGGCGATGGCAGCTGCCGAACTGTCCACGGGTTCGTGATCGTTGAACGGGTCGGCGGGCCGACTGGTCACATCACCCAACAGGACCAATCCCGGGGCGCCCGTGTCCCAGTAGGGCACGCCGTCGGTCGGTGTGTTGTCGAGATAGAAGTCGCAGCTGGCGGTGGCAGCCCGCCGCATCAGGCGTTCGATGTCCTCCCGACCGCCCCACTCTTCCCATTCTTCATCCGGCACAGTCGGCAGGAATTCCAGCTGTTCGGCGTAGCCCAGCATGATCCAGGCCAAACCGCGGGTCCAGGTGGAGAAAGCGCTGTAGCCCTGTTGGGTGCTAGGGCAGCGATATTGCCCATTGTGGGGATTAAAGATACTTTCGTGGGCGACGCGGCCGCGGACATCGTAGGTATCTCGCCCCTGGCCATAGTAGACGTTGTACTCGGCCGTCGTCCGGGCGTGTTGGACCAGCCGGTCCAGCAGAGAAATCGCTTGATCGTTTTCGCCCATCAAGCGATGCCCCAGGCAATGGGCCAGCGCCAAGGCACGCAGCGAGCGGATCGTGTCCGAGAACAACGAATGCGGTCCGTTGAACGAACAGATGAAGCCCTGGCCCTCGTTGGTGGGGCTCCAGCGGGCCGCTTGAACCGCGCCGCTGGCCTTCAAGGCGAGTTCATAAAACGCTTGCTCCCGGGCATCGAACGGGAACCGTCCTTCCAGCATCAAACGGCGGAGGTTGCCATAAGTACTGACATTATTGAATCCATGGTCATGCACGCCGAGATGGGTCACGTGCGAAGCCATGTACTGGAAGGTGTTGTCGCGTCCGAGTTCCAGGAACGAGGATTCGCCGGTCGCGTCGAACTGCAAGATGGCCGAACCAAACTCGAAACCCTGCGTCCACTCGGTCCAGCCTTGGGCCGAGTAACGGCCCTCGACCGTGAACACCGGGGTGCCGGAACGGCGTGTCGAGTCCGCTTGAATGGCCAGGATCTTGCGGGCCGACAGCTGCCACATCCGCTCCACAGCAGGCATCAAGTCGTCGGGGCGCACAGCTAAATCGATGTCAATCATGATGTCTCCTTCTGAGAAGCCAAAGGAATCCGACGCGGAACCCTACTTCTCCGGCAGGGTCAGCGACCACGCGGGTACCCACTCCACAGCGGCACGCTGCATGCCAAAGTCGGCCTGCAACCGCCGCTGAAAGTCCGCCAAATGGCCCGCACCATAAAAAATCGCCAGCCGACGCTTCCCCGCCGCAAGCTCCCGCCGCAATACCGCTAACGCCTTCGCGTTCCGCTCGGTGACAAGCGTCGAACCCTCCGGACCATCGAATAAGTCCAACTCGCCACCAAGCTCCGCAAACTCTTCCGCCAAGATCAGCTTCATCCGTTGCGCCCGGTCGGGTGCCAGCATCGCGGCCAGCATCCGCAGATCGTTGGAACCCAGCGGATCGCGGGCTTGTTCGCCCAACGATCTGCCCAGCATGCGAAAGAAATAACCGGCAAAACTCTCGTTGCGGGCACGCATGCTGCGGGCAAACTCCTCCGGCGTCATGTCAGCATGGACCATGTTGGGAGCCGTGTAGTCGATGTGATCCAATTGGTAGTCCAACTCCAACATCGCCGTCATCCCCAGCTGAACCCCGCCTACCAAAGTTCCCGGTCGCTCTCCCGGAACCGGAACACTCGCC
>SLMF01000323.1 GCA_007133715.1 Planctomycetaceae bacterium | reverse complement strand
GGGGGAAGCGATCGAGAAGATGTTCGATTGCTCGGCGGAGCGGTTCATGCTGGACCGCCAGTCGGGCTTGGACGCGTTGGGCCGCTCGCCGCTGCGTGGCTTCCCGATCGATCCGACCTTCGGCGCGGAAGTCATCGAAGGTGATATGCCCCCAGCCCCCCGTGTGCTGATCGACCAGTCGCAGGAACATCCGCTGGCCGATCCATGGGCGGGTGTCCCATTCGACGCGGTGCATGGTCTGGCTGTTCTGCCCCCGAGCGTGCAGCACCTCCTGACCGTCCTCGGTGCACAAGGCCACGTACGTGGTCGCGTGCGAGCCCCCGCCAACCAATAGGGACGCTTGCGGACCGGTCAAGAGAAACACGGGGGATTCCACGACACCCGTCTGCGAATCGTCGGGCCGGTCGCTATCGGATCGCTCCAGCGTCGTGAGGTAGTAGCTGCCTTCGTTGGTGTAAGGCGCCCCGTCATGATGGAACTCGAATTCACGGTCACCCAACAGCTGGCTGAATTCGCCCTCCGTTACCTGCCAACCCTGAAGGTCACCCGTTTCGAAATGAAAATGCAGGCTGGGTTCGTTTGCGGCTGCCGAACCGCAGCCCAGCAGACCGACCAGCAGGAGCAGCACCCCGTACCGCGCCCTGCGGCCAGGCATGGGATACGTTCCGCGGGCGTTCCGTGGTCGTGACGATCGGCTCCCCCTTTGACTACGACTCGGACACCCAGCAGGGTTTACCCATCGAGGCGTTACGGAAAAGTGACCCATTGCGAGACTCCTTCGAGGAATTCATTGGTTGCGACGTTCCCAGGGGGAACCGTTTGCGGCATGAACTCACATCTTATCACAGGAGATGGGCATTGCCAAGATTTCCGAGGTGTTGTTTCGGCACGTTTGAGGGTCGGATTCCTCAAATGGGAGCGGGTTAATTATTCGGGGTTGGTTTTGTCCGAAGAGGTGGTTTTTGGGCAATAACCCGCCCCAGGCGAAAAACGGCTACCTTCTCAACGCGGCCCGTCGGTGTCAGGGTGAGCCTTCGAGGTCGGGAAGAAAGGAGAAATCGAGCACGGTTTCGCACCATTCGGCGGTGTTCAACAGGTTGGCATCGTGACCGGCTGCGGCGATCAATTGCAACCCGCAGGGCAGGCGGCCCGGTGCCAGTCCGCAGGGGATGTTCAGGGCAGGACAGCCCGCATAGGACCAGGGCGAGGCGAAGGCCGGATCGCCGGTCGATTGCAGTCCCGCGGGAGCCGGCGTGGTGGTCGACGGCATGATCGCGATGCGACCGTCTTGCAGCAGGTCCGTCCACTGTTGCTGGAAGAGTTCCTGGTGTCGGAGTGCGAGCGAGTAATCGATGGCGGCGGTGGCGAGTCCTTCTTCGATCAAAGCGGCCATTTCGGGGGTGTATGAATCTGCATTTTGAGCGAAACTGGAGAAATGATTCTCGGCGGTTTCCACCGCCAGGAGCAGCCGGTGCATGGCGTGCAGGCTGCGAAAGGCGGGCGGCAGCAGCAGCGGCTGCAAAGCGGCACCGGCTCGTTCCAGACGTTCCAGGGCCGCATGGGTGGCAGCCTGCACGGCCGCGTCGGCCTGTTCGATCCACGGATCCTGGACCACAAACAGGGGGGGAGGTTGGGTGAGTGGCTGGCGCGGCAGATCTTGATCGGCCAGGACGGACAGCAGCAGGCGGAGGTCGGCAACCCGGGGAGCCAGCGGTCCCAAGTGATCCAGGTGTCGGCTGAGACTGACCACGCCGCGGGTATCGATCAGACCGCGGGTGGGTTTCAGACCGGCAATTCCGCAGTAGGCGGCGGGTCGGATGATCGAGCCGCCGGTTTGGGAGCCCAGGGCGCCCCAGCACATACGGGTGGCGACGGCTGCCGCGCTGCCGCTGCTCGAGCCGCCCGGCGTGTGCTGCCGATTCCAGGGATTGCGGGTCGCGGCCGGATCGAAGTGGGCAAACGGGGTGGTGACGGTCTTGCCCAAGAAGATGGCCCCGGCGGCTCGCAAGCGGGCCACGGCAGGTGCGTCCCGGGCAGCCCGCTGTCCGGCCAGCAAGGGCGAGCCGGCTTCGGTGGGCCAGTTGGCGACGTCGATAATGTCCTTGATGCCCAGCGGGATCCCGTGCAGCGGTCCCAGCGGCTGACCGGCCGCCTGCTGTGCCTGCCGTCGCCGGGCCTCGCGCCGCGCCGGGTCCGCCTCGACCCGTACCCAAGCCTGCAGTATCGGCTCCCAGCGGGCGATGCGGTCCAGACACAGTTCGACCAGGTCAGGCGGGCACAGGCGGCCCTGCCGGATTCCTTCGGCCGCGTCGCACAGACTGGTGGGTACCGGTTCGCTCATCGCGGGCTCATCCGCGTCGCTGCGGGTGCGAGAACACCAAGCAGCAGTTGGTCCCGCCGAAGCCGAACGAGTTGCTGATCGTCCAGGCCGGTTCGGCCGTTTGGGTTTGTGACACGATGGGAAGCCGGGCGACACACGGCTCGGGGTTCTCCAAATTGATATTGGGAGCGAGGAAGTTATCGTGCATCATCAGGATGCAGAAGATGGCTTCCAGCGCGCCGGCGGCCCCCAGGGCATGCCCGGTCATCGACTTAGTGGACGAGAAGGCGGGGATACGAGAGCCGAAGACCTGGCCGAGTGCTTCGATTTCCCGCACGTCGCCGACGGGGGTGGAGGTACCGTGCAGGTTCACATAATCGATACGGGCGGGCTCGATCCCCGCGTCTTCGAGTGCCAGATTCATGGCAGCCACCGCACCTTGGCCGTTGGGCACGACCATATCCTCGCCATCCGAGGTCGCTGCCGCCCCTTCCAGGATCGCCCAAATTTTCGCCCCGCGAGCCGTAGCGAGTTCGAGCGATTCCAGCACCAGCACGCCAGCCCCGCAGGAAATCACGAAACCGTCCCGGTCCTGATCCAGCGGCCGGGAGGCCCGTTCGGGGTGGTCGTTAAAGGCCGATGAGAGGGCGTTCATCGCATCGAAAGCGGCCGCCGAATAAATGTTGACATCTTCCGCACCGCCCGCAAACACACGATCTTGACGCCCGCTGCGGATCAGATCCAGGCCCAGCATCAAGCTATGGGCGGAAGTCGAGCAGGCCGAGGTGACACTGTAGGAATGGCCGTGAATGCGGAAGATCACCTCTATGTTGGCGGTTACAGAGGAACCCATAATGAGCGGCACTTGGTACGCGCCGACTTTCGAGCCGCCTCGTTTCTTTAACCGTTCCCCCAGGGCGACCGCGTCGGCCATACTGGCGCCCGCCCCGGTGCCCATAATGACGCCGGTCCGGGGGTCTTGCACCTGTTCGTCGGACAGTCCGGCCGACTGGATGGCATCGCGCATCGCGGCAGCGCCCAGCAAGGCAGCTTCGCAAAGGAAGCGATTTTGGCGTCGGTCGAACAATTCGCGTAGGGGGGCTGTATCGATATGCCCCGCGACTTGCGAGCGCAGTTTATTCTCTGCCCACAGGGGGCGTTGTGACACGATGCCGGCGGTTCCCGCCTGGAGGGCGGCCGAATTGGCCTCGGCACCCCTACCAAGGGGGCTGATCACACCGAATCCCGTCACGGCAACTCTGGTTCGTTCCATACGTTGGCTTCCCAAGTTACTCCTTCCTTGTGGTTCTTCCTGTCGCGGTTGGCGAGCCGCACCGAGGGTCCGGGGGGCGGCGCGCGGAGGGCCGTTGACTCCGGCCCCGGGCGTGGTCAGTTTAGCCGATGCTCTCCCGGACGTCAAAGACAGATCAGGGGCAGCCGTCAGAACCCACCCGATCCGTCTGAGCCCACCAGGCAATGGGGGAATTTGCCCAAGAACTCGCCGTGCCGCAACCAGAACGGCCGATAAAACTTCTCATGCGGCCCCGTGTCGTTGTTTACGAGCAAACAGGGGAACACGAGTGTATTTCGGGGGGGTATCGCATGGTGGAGAGGGCGCAGGCCGGAAGGAACCGCGGTGAGGATGCGAGCGTCTGATAATTAAATGGTGTGTCGGTTGTGAGTTGAGTGCGAGTCGCGCGAGCGGTCGGGAGTGAGGTCCGAGATGTTTGGTATACCCCTATCGGCGAAGGCAACGGAGCGGCGAGCCCGCAAGGCGCGGCGACGACTCGCTCCCCGTCGTCTGACGCTGGAAACGCTGGAATCACGCCGCGCCTTGTCGATTTCAGGCACCCTGATCGAGGATGCGATCTTTCCGGCAGGCAACCGGGACGAGCATCGCTTTCAGATCAGCGAACAGAATCTGGAGTCGGCGGGAGGCCAGTACTTTGTGACGTTGGCCCTGTCCTCCGGCAGCGGGCAGTTCCAGCCGCGAGCGCGGTTGTATTCGCCCACGCAGACGCTGTT
>SLMF01000376.1 GCA_007133715.1 Planctomycetaceae bacterium | reverse complement strand
CCATTTCGCTGATCGGCTTTCCAGGGAGGGAAACGATGATCACGCTCCAATCGCTGGCCCTGCTGATGGCCTTGGCCAGTCCCGGGCAAGCGGTACTGCTGGATTTCTACGCGGATTCCTGCGGTGCCTGCCAATCGATGGAGCCGACCATTCGGCGGCTGATCGCGGAAGGCCACCCCGTTCGACGCGTCAATGTCGAGCATGAACCGCAGATGACGCGGCGTTACCGGGTGGATCGCGTACCCACATATGTCGTGGTTGTGGATGGCCAGCCGGTAGACCGTGTGATTGGTCCGGCCAGTTACGAGCGGCTGCGGCAGATGATTGGGCAAGCCGGTTCGCCGTCGGGCGATGTGGCTCAATCGGGTGGCGGCGTCCAGGAAACGCCGGCCCGTGCCTCGCCGACCGCGGATCGCTCCGCGGATGCGGACGTGCAACGCCAAGCTTTGGAAGCGACCGTCCGGCTGCGCATCGCGGATTCGACAGGCAGCAGCTACGGGACCGGCACGATTATCGATGCGCAAGGGAACGAAGCGTTGGTGATCACTTGCGGGCATCTGTTTCGCGAGTGCGGGGGGCAAGGCGAGATCGAAGTGGAGCTGTTTGCACCGGGGGCTCGAAATCCGGTCCCTGGCAAGCTGTTGGCCTACGACCTGGAGAAGGACGTGGCCTTGGTCGCGATTTGGCCGGGTGTGCGGGTCCGCCCGGTGCGTGTCGCGCCGCCGGGTCAGGCGATCCAGGCGGGGGATCGAGTCTTTAGCATCGGTTGTGACCGAGGCAACGATCCCACGATCTGGCCCAGTCAGATCACGTCGTTGAACAAATTTCTGGGGCCGGCCAACATTCAAGTCGCGGGCCAACCCGTGATCGGCCGCAGTGGCGGCGGGCTGTTTGCCGCCGACGGCCAATTGATCGGAATCTGCAACGCGGCCGATCCGCAGGATGACGAAGGCTTGTATGCCGCGCTGCCGGTGCTGCACCAACACTTGGCTGCCAACCTGCCTGCGGCGGTGTTGGAGCAGAACATGCAATTGGCGTTGGGCGGGTCGCCTGGGCAACGGGAGGCGTTGGAGCCGAGTCCGCCGCCGAGCATGCCCGAGCAGATGCCGCGTACGATTCCGCAAGGGCAACCGGACCTGGCCCAACCGACCCCGCTGCAACCGGTACCGCCGGGCACCGCACCCGCACCGGCTCGGGCACCCGCGTCCTTGGAATCCTGGCTCGAACAAGCGGGTGACGACACGGAAGTGATCTGCATCGTCCGTTCCAAGTCGGACCGCCACGACACGGGAACTCTGGTGGTCTTCGATCGTCCGTCTCGCCAGCTGTTGGACTATTTGGTAGCGAATCAGGGACCCCGGCAACCGGAACCGCACCACATTGCGTCCGATCCGCCACCTCCCGCAGCGTCCCACTCGCCGCCCGACAGATCGGACAGCTCGACCAACACCTCACCCGTACTCCGCGGCCAGGCCACACCCGGTCCCTCCCATCCGCTCCGGTACTAGCAGCTGAGGGTCAGAAGGCAGCACCGGCGGGCGAGTCCTCGTCCATCATCCGCACGCCATCGCATTCCAGGAGTTCGCCCGTCTTCCGGTCCCAAATGCGAGTGCGGACGTTCAGACGATGCGCTTCGCCATGGCAATGCATGCAGGTTTCTCCCGGCTCGGGACGCGCGAGGAAGTCCCGGTGAGAAACATTCTTGGCCAGTTCCGCTGAAGGATGGCACTCCATACAGGTGAGATTGATCCACTCAGCGGGCCACATGATCTCGGGTGGCGTCAGACCATCCTCGTCCGCGCTGTGCTCGTCCGACATGCCATGACACAGTTCACAGCCTACCCCCATGGGCAGATGCGTTTGCGTCAAAACCTCGGTTTGATAGTTGGCATGGCAGACATAGCAATAGGAGTTGTCGGCGGGTTCCAGGTTTTCCTGTCGCCGCAACTCCTCCCAGACCCCCTCCAAGAGGTTCTTGCCGTCGAAGAGAACCGCCACTTCCTCTTCCCGCACTTCGGTTTCAGGTGATTCGTCGACCAGCGTCTCCGCCGCGTCGGAGGAATAGGCGGGATTGTCTTCCTCGCCGATTCCGACTCCGCATCCCCCTGAGAGTGCCAGGGTTGTCATGAGCAAGCCGAGCCAAACACAGGCTGCCTCCCGACGTGGCACGACGCTTCCCCTGGTGACCTTCGGTTGATTGATCGCAGCCTGTTTCATCAAACATACTCCCAGTCTTTCAGCCATTGGTACTGCTGTGGCAGATTGGCCCAAGCCCGCTTGCTGGCTCGATCCAGTTCGGCCCGTTCGGCCAGATCCAATTGGCGACGTTCTTGGATCGCCAGCGTCATATTGTCAACTTGAGCCGGACTGATCAGGCCCGGTATGGGTGCGGTGATCGCGGGATTGTTCAGGATATAGCGAATGGCCATGCGGGCAATCCGGTTGTCGGCTTCCACATGGGGTCCATCGGGGGACCCATCGCCCTGAAACAGCGAGTTGCTGGCGAATGGTTTGATGCCGAGGATACCCACATCCAGCTTGACGGCCGTGTCGAGCATGCTGTCTTCGGGCAAGACCTTGGTATTCGAGGTATAGGGAATGCAGATCATCTGAATGACTTCGGGATAGGTCTCCATCAGCATTTGGGCCCAGCGGCGATCATGCGTGGAGATGCCTGTGAACCGGCAAAGACCCTGCTCGCGGGCTTTTTCCAGGGCTGTGATCATCTCCTCGACATCTTCCTGCGAGTGGCGTCCACCGCGTTCGAGGGCCATCAAACGCCAGATATCGGCATACTCGACACCCACCCGTTTCAGGCCCTGTTTGAATAACTCCAACAGCTTGTCCGCACGGCGGTTTTCAGGCGGCCGCAACTCGCTGCGCGGATGCGAGTAGGCCATGTACATGGCGTCACGACGCCCTTGGAGCACCCGATAGTAGACATCCGGCTCCGAATCGCCCGCCAAGTCGATCAGGTTGATGCCCACTTCAATACAGCGGCTCACCACTTCGTGGCGGTTCGTCATAAAGGGCCCCATCAGCTCCTCGCGGGGAGCCAAATAGGGATTGAGGGGACCATCCGCGGCAATGACTTTGTCGATTCGCTTCCAATGCCCGCCGAGGCAGACCGCCGACACCCAGAGCCCTGTTTGGCCGAGTCGCCGGTATTCCATTCCCGGATTAAAGCTGCGCGTCTTCTCCACCTCGGTGGCAGCGTCAGCCCGGGCACTCTGGATGCCCCCTGTCATCGCGAGGCCCGCGGCGGTAGCCGCGGTGGTTGCGGTGTCTTTCACAAAGTCACGACGTGAGACACGTTCTCGAACCATTCTGGTTCTCCTTAAAATAGTAACCGTTTCACTCAATCGTAGGTCGCCAGGGCTGCCTGATCCCCCAATTTTTCCAGCAGGACTTGCAGCCCTTTCAGATTCGCTTCCAATGCCTCCTCGGCATCCACATCGCCACGGTGGTCCAGGATCCCGATCGGCCCCCGGTAGCCGCTGTCGCGGATCGTTTTCAAGATCGCCAAATCGTGTTGGCCCTGCCCCACCGGCAGGATCTTGGGCTGTTCGTCATCATTCATCCCGTTCAAGTTCAGACAGAACAGGTAGGGCTGCATCATCGCCAGGGCTTTGGCAAAGCGGTCGAGATGGGCATGCCCGTGATGCAGGTTGTAGACAATGCCCACATGCTCCGCATTTTCGTGGTCTCGCAACCAGCGGGCGACCGCGGTCAAGTTTTCGGGCTCGCCCGCCCAGCCGCCATGGTTGTACAAAGCCAGTTTGACCCCCAGCTCTCGCGTTTGCCGGACCACGGGCAGCAGCCGCCGAGCCGCCTCCGCGACTCGTTCCTCGTACGTACCCTCCGCAGGGGCACTCATCATCACCCAGATCTGCGGCCGGATCGAATGCTTGGGAATCAGCGCCAGGAACTCGGGGTGCGTGCCCCAGAAGGCGAAAAACTCGATTTCGTGCCGCTGCATCTGGAGGACCTCCTCCCGGAACGTCGTCACATGCTGCGCCCGCCAGTCGTAGGCCAGGCGTCGGATCCCCAAGCGGACCAGCATTTCCGCACGCTGCTCGGGAGTCCGCTGGGCCGCGTCAAACGGAACGATGCACCAGGCCACCAGATTATCTCGGGCAAACACGCTGGTTTGCTCCTCGCCCGTTTCCGCCACGGCCTCTCCTCTCAGCCAGGCGGTTCCCAGCAGCAGTGCCAGCGAAACGAGAGTGAGCTTTCGGCAAGCGTGCAAAATTTTGGTTTCTTTTCGCGGCGGCGCATGGTCGGCCGCCTTCTGTGTGAGTTGGGGATCGCGACGATGTGCGGAGCTGGCGGTTTCTGGGGGCCGTG
>SLMF01000582.1 GCA_007133715.1 Planctomycetaceae bacterium | reverse complement strand
GGAATTCGTCGACGCGGGGCAGACGCATGTGCGGCGGGGCTTCATGGCCCGGCTCCGGCTGGAACGGTTCGGCGAAGGCCGGGTCTTCCCCCACGAACAGACGCACCCCGCAGCCAAAGCCGACCGCCTCCGGCTGACACAAGCTTGCCAGACGCAGCTGAGCCCAATCTTCGGGCTGTACCCGGACGCCGACAATCGGGCGCAGGAAGTTCTCGAAGACGCAATTCGGGAAAGTGCGCCCTTGCAGGCCACCGACCATCTGGACGTGGTCCACCGCCTGTGGCCCGTGACCGATCTGGGCGTGATCGGCGAAGTCAGTTCGCTGCTCAGTCCCCTCCCGCTGTACGTCGCCGACGGGCACCATCGTTACGAAACCGCCTGCAATTACCGCGACCGCTTAGCCGCTTCGCGATCGCTGGCCCCCAATCACCCGGCAAACTTCGTACTCACCATGTGCGTCAGCATGGACGATCCGGGCTTGCGGGTGCTGCCCACCCACCGCTTGTTCCGCCTGCCGCCAATGGCGACCCACGAATTGAAAGCCCAGCTCGGCAAGGCGTTCCATACCTCCCCGGCCGGGTCGGGGCCGGACGCGGCCACGCATATCTGGCAAAAACTGGCCGCCACCGCGAGACAGGATACCATGGCACTCTTCGCAACCCGCGACGGTCAGTGGCTGAACGCCCAACTAACACCCGCCGGCCGACAACAATGGGAGCTGTTGGCCGCCCACATGAGCAGGGACCTGCGCCAGTTGGGGGTCAGTATCCTCCACCGGTTCCTCCTGGAAAAACTCCTCGAGACGCCGGAAGACCTGCAGATCGACTATGTCCATCAGGCGGAAGAAGTTGCCAAGAAGCTCGCGCAGCAGGATGCGGGCGACGAACCCTACGGCTTGGCTGCGCTGGTGATGCCGGCCTCGTTGAGTCAGATCCGCGCGATCAGCGGTCAGGGCGAGCGAATGCCTCCCAAAAGTACCTACTTCTACCCAAAATTGCTCAGCGGCTTGGTGTTCCACTCGCTGGAATAGACGCTGGCCGCGGGGCGGGAGCACAATGCCCCCGGCTCGCCCGGGGGATTGTTACGCTCCAAGCTACATCCCTCAGCCACCCCAACCAACCCAATGCCCCCGGCTCGCCCGGGGGATCGTTACGCTCCTTGCTAAAGCGTTAACCCAGTACAGACAATTGCTGCGTCTCCCCGTAGGTTGGGCACTCCTGCCCGACGATCCCCCTGGTTGATCCGCAGTGAGGGATTCGTGATCAAGGCGGCATTCTTGTCGATGGCAACCCGCAAGTAAGGCGGGAACGCACCCGATTTTTCCGGGGATTGTTACGCTCCCAGCTACATCCCTCAGCCACCCCAACCAATCGAATGCCCCCGGCTCGCCCGGGGGATCGTTACGCTCCTTGCTAAAGCGTTTGGCGGAAAGAACGCTGGAAGAACGAGTTGACCAGCTGGAACGACGGCTGGACGAGTTGGCAGGGGGGCGAGTCCCCAAACCTCAGACGCCGACCAAAGACTGGCGGAGCACGGTGGGCATGTTTCGGGGTGATCCCATCATGAAAGAGATCATCGACGGGGCCCTGCGCCTGCGCGAAGAAGAACGTCGGGTCGCGCACGAGCAGGAGGCCCGCGAGCAGCCATGATCATGCTCGACACGGACCACATCTCGGTGCTCCAGCACGAGGATTCATCGAAGGCGCTCGCTCTGCTGCAGAAACTGGATTCGATTCACCCGGAAGATGTAGCCACAACCGCCGTGACGGTCGAGGAACAGGCACGGAGCTGGCTGAGTTTGATCGGCCGTTATACAGACGTTCGCCAGCAGGTGAAGTACTACGCTCGATCTCATCCAGCGTGATCTCGTCTGCCGTGCGGTCGTACAACTTCGTGGTCCGCGGGGATTCGTGGGCGGCGATGGTTTGGGCGTGTTCTAGGCTGCCGCCGTTTTGGAGGTAGGCGGTGATGCCGGTGGCTCGGAAGGTGTGACAGGTGATGGTGGTGGGCAGGCCGGCTCGGCGGGCTCGGCGCTTGATCATGGCTAAAGCTTCGATCCGGTGCAGGCGGCGGTCGGTCAGTTGGCGGCGGCGGTCGAGGGTGCGGAAGAGGGGAGTGCGTTTCTGGCCGATGATCCCGGCGGCGGCCAAGTACTCGTCGAGATACGCTTCGGCGTTGTGGTGGGCGGGGACTTCGTGGCGTTTGCCGCCCTTCTCGTGCAGACGGAACCACCACCGCTTGCCCTGCAACATGGAAAATAGTCGTCGGTGAGGTGTTCGGAGAACGCCTTTGCCAGCGTGACTATTCTCCACTTTGTGTGATGTTCGTTCACGTTGACGATGAACTGGTTGTAGCGAGTATCTCTATCGCGTGCGGTGAAGACGCGATTGGGGCACCACTCTTCCTTTCGTTTGGCATAAATAAGAAGAAAATTCGTCGTGCTAACACATCCTGGGTTGATAGATTTGTGCCCCGTCGCAGACCCTTGCTTGAAGGTAACCACGTATAGGCGATTCGATCGACCGAAGATTTCGTCAAGCAACACGATCAGGTAGCCAAGTTCATTATCGTCAATATGAACAAATAGAGTACCGCTGTCTTTGAGAAGTCTGTGCAAGATCTGCAGACGATCTCGCATCTGAGTCAGCCACACTGAGTGTTCGATGCCGTCGTCATAAGCGTACCACGTCCCAAACTCCTGAAAATTCTCCCAAGGCACCAGAATTCAAATAATTCCAATAAGCGAGAAGTGACTGCGCCGACCCTTCTGGCCCTTTTGGGCTAACCTTGCAGCGACTTTCGACACTTCTTCAGGTCTACGCGGAATATCCGTGTGTTGAGCGCCTCTTCAGAAATGTGATCGTATCGAGTGATGACAACTGTGCAAGAATCGTCTACAGCCAAGTGCTCGACGTTCCAAAGTTCCCAGGAATATCCCTCCATGCGCAAATACTCCTCATATTCTCGACACGTTACATTCACAACGGACCCCCTGCCGCTGTGACCCTTTACCTCAACGCGAAGTTCTTCCCCAGCTCTACTTGCTCGAAGATCGAACCCCGGATTGAAACGTGGCATTCTCTCAACAGAAAACCCCATCTTCCGGAGTTCCTGAGCCGCAAAGTCTTTGCCAATCTCGTCAAACTCGCTCTGTTCCGCGTCCGTCAGACACCGACCTTCCCACACTGTGCTCCCGCCCACGCCCCCGCTGCTAGCTTCGGCACCTTCTCCCTGCGCTATGCGAACAATACAAGGTGCCCTTTTGGGGCTCTTGAGCAGCAAGGGTTGTCTCGCATTCTCCCGATGATTTGATGGCGTCCCCTCCGAATCCTCACCTCGTTGCGTAATAGGGGATTCTGAAGGCTCCTGGCTGTCATTGCGGACGCCCGCGGGTTCCTGGGAAGTGCTACCGACCTGCTCGCTCTCTGCTTTTTTCCTGACTGGGCGTTCGTCATACTCATTCTCGCCGTAACGTTCTGAATCCATGCAGGTCCGCGGCGTGCGGCTCGGGTCGGCTGTAAAACGGCTGACCAGGCAGTCGTTACGAACGGGCCGTGCGACAAAAAAGGAAATCCCAAGCCACAGGAGGTGACACGATGAACTATGAACTCAACACTAACGCCGTCATTCTCGGCATCGATCTGGGGAAGTTCAACCCCATGTGCCGTTTTTTTGATCGCCAGTCCCACGGTTCAGGCCCTCAAGCCGACACCCCCCCAGTCTAGGGCCGTCGCGACGTGCCGCGTCGCCCGGAATGTGGGCTTGGGCGTCTGCGAGGCCTGCGGCCCCACAGGTTGGCCGCAGGATCTATGCCGGGAACTGATGCGGCCCACGCTCGTCCGCGGCAGCACCGCGGAAGCTTCGCAATCGAAAGACGTCAAGCGGAGAACGGACACCGTTCTGGATCACGGTTTGCATCGACGGTATCCGGTGGATAAATGTACATAATTCGCCACCCCATCGGCAGAATCTGCCAACTCTGGTATATTCAGAAGAGGGGGATGTTTGTGGGTGTTGATCGGCGTTGTGGTTGCTGGTAAGGTTGCAGTTGGTCGTCTGCCGCTGTGGGTTCTCTTCTCCTGGAACATGTCGGATGATGCGAAGAGACCGTTTTTCTAGGTTTACAAGGATACCCAACTGATGGGGTGATGTACGTGATGATTGGGGTGGGGGTCGAAAGGCGGGAAACTTTCGGTATTGAGTGGCCCGAAAGTTCGGTTCGCATGGCACCTAATCTGACCACGAGCAATCAGGGCGACGGTTCAAGAGCATGAGATCGTGAATTCTGGGGGATGGACAAACGGGGATGGCCAAGGCGAGTAATTGGACCACGGTGGCTGAATCCAAGTT
>SLMF01000411.1 GCA_007133715.1 Planctomycetaceae bacterium | reverse complement strand
CGTCCGGAAGCGGTCGCCGCGCTGTACCGCGAAGTGCGAGACATCCCGGCGATTCAAGGCGTGCACTCGCGCCACGATCTGACCACCAATCTGGAAGAGACGATCATCGAGCACATGGCCGTCTTTATCGGCTTTCTGGTCTTGTTTGCCGGAATCGTGTTCTTCGGCACGATCTTGAACGCCTCGCTGGTGAATCTGGCCGAGCGGCAGCGGGAGCTGGCCACGCTGCGGGTCCTGGGGTACGGACCGTGGCAAATCGGCAGTCTGGTCTTCCGCGAGAGTCTGGTGGTCACGCTGGCAGGCAGCGTGCTGGGGATGCCGCTGGGCTATCAGTTGACCCTCATGATGGCCCGGTTGTACGAGAGCGAATTATTTCGGCTGCCGGTGATCAGCGGTCCTGGCGTGTATGCTGCGACCTTCGGCTTGGGCCTGCTGTTCGCGCTGGTCACGCATCTGGTGGTCCAGCGTTCGATTCATCGCACCGACTGGCTCGAGGCCTTGCAAGCAAAGGAATAGGGGGAACACACGGTGAAACAACGAGTGGGCTTGCTGGCACTGGGCATCGCCGTCCTGGCGGTTCCGGCGGCGGTTTGGTACAGCCTGCGGACCGGCATTCCGGTGCAGGTGGTCCCGGTGGAAGCGCGTGGCATTCGCGAGTACATCGACGAACAAGGCGAGACCCGCCTGCCGGAAACTTTTCCTGTGACCATGCCGTTTTCCGGGCGTGTGGCGGACCAGCCGCTGGACCGCTTCCGTGAAGGCACGCGGGTCGAGCAGGGCGAACTGCTGGCTCGACTGGTCGAAGCGGATCTGGAACTGGCAGTCCGGCGGGCACAGGCACGTGTCGCCCAGCTTGAAGCGGCGATTGCCGAAAATGCCGACGTGCGGGTCGCGCGCACGGCGATCGAGCAGGCCCTGCAAATGGTCAGTGCGACAGCCGAAGCGGTTCAGGCCATCCGTTCCCGCATCGATGCCAGCCGAGCCCAGCTGGAGTACGCTCAAGCCCGCATGGACCGGACCCGCGAGTTGCGGCGTACCGGGGCGAGCAGCGAAGACGACTGGGAACGCGCGATGACCCAGCAGACAGAAACCGCGGCCACCTATCGCCAGGATCGTCTGGTCTACGCGGCCATGCGGGGGATCGAAGCGGCCGTGCGCTTCCTGCCCGGCATGATCGAACAGCACATCGACCGCAGTTTGGACAAGACGGCGGACGTGCTGCGGAAACAACGTGACGAAGCGCAAGCCGCGCTGGACCAGGCCTTGCTCGAACAGCAGCGCGGCGTTATGCACAGCCCGGTGGACGGGATCGTGCTGCAGCAACGCGTCCGGCACGAGCGGTTGGTGCCGGCGGGCGAAACCCTCCTGGAACTCGGCCGGTTGGAAGACTTGCAAGTGGAAGCGGATCTGCTGAGCATCGAAGTTGTGCGGGTTCGCGAGGGCCAACCGGTCGTGATCTACGGACCGGCGGTTGGCGATGGCGGCGTGCCAGGCACGGTCCGTCAGATCTACCCGGCCGCCTTTACCAAGCTCAGCGCGCTGGGTGTGGAACAGCAACGGGTCCGCGTGGTGATCGAGCTGGAGCCGGCCGCGCTCGAGTACTTGCGTCAGCAGCGTCAGATCGCCGTCGGCTATCGCGTGCGAGTGCGGATCACGACGGCGGCCAAGGAGCGTGCGTTGGTCGTCCCTCGTTCGGCCCTGTTTCGCGGAGCAGACGGTCGTTGGCGGGTATTCGCCGTCAGCAACGGCCGCGCCCGCGAGCAAGAGGTCGAACTGGGCTTGAGCAATGACCTCGAAGCGGAAATCACCGCCGGACTGGAAGCCGGAGCCCGCGTGATCGATGTCCCCGACGCGATACTCGAAGACGGCACACGGGTAACCGCCTCGCCCGGACCGTGAACCCTTGGAAATCCGGCCACACCCCCTTGTTTACACGCTGCGGATAGCAGATGCGACCGCGGTAGGCTAGAATCGCCCGAGCGAAAAAATGTCGACAGGGCCTCTCAACAGGAGCGCAGGTGGTGCGTAGGGCACAGACGGAAATCGTGGATGGCCGCAACCGGTTGGCCTATCATGGCATCGTGGCGATTCTGGCAGTCGTATTGACGGCCGTTTTCTGGTTCGGGGACAGGACCTTGAACCAAGCGGCGGCGGCGGCCGCGGTGGTTAGTTTGGCTCTGGTCATGTCGATCGGCCCGCTGATGCGGTTGTGGTGGCGCCCCGTCTTTCGCCGCCTGCCGTTTGGCATCCCCTTCCGCTGGAGGGGTGAGCTGGGGATTTGGTTCACGGTGCTGGCCATCCTGCACGCGCTGCTGGTGTGGCAAGGCCGGGGGTGGCAGATTTTGCCGTTGCGTCACAGTGATCTGCTGGGCTTGATCGCGCTTGGCTGGGCTCTGGTCCTGGCTGCAACCTCGTCGGGCAAAGCCATGCGATTGCTCGGGATTCAGCAATGGAAGTGGTTGCAAACGACCGGAGCCTACGTGATTTTTTACTTGGTGCTGGTGCATACGGTGTACCACACTTGGCTCCGCCCCGGCCTGGGCCCCGCTGCCATGGCTTCCCTTTACCTGGCGCTGTTTCTGATCGTCCTCATGTTGCAGACAATGACCTTTGTCAAGTTTGTCTTGGACGCGCACCACATTCGCTGGAATGCGTCGTCGCAAGGGATTCTGCTGTTGTCGCTGCTGGCCCTGGGAATGGCCACCTGGAGCCTGCTGGCCGGGCCGCGCCCGACGGGACATCAACGAGTTCAGAAAGTCCACGATTGGTTGCCGGAGAAGCGGGTCGTCGATTTGCAGGTGCAAGCTGCATTCAACGACGAGGAGTTCTTCTTCCGATTCCAGTGGAACCAACCCTACCCGGGCGGTTGGTATCATGACCTTTTGGTATACCAGGAGGGGGAATGGCGGCGGTTTTCGGAGGCCAATCCGTGGGTTCAAGAGGGTCAGCACGGGTTCACGGAAGACCGGCTGTCCTTCAAGCTGGATGATGGCTCGGTGCAAGGCTTTGCCAACTTCGGCGGCTGGCTCACCCAGCATCAGGGCGTCCGCGGGCTGCCGGGTGCGGCGGACCGCGCGGCGATCGAAACGCATCCTTGGTTCGGCCAGACGCTGGGAAGAAGCGACATGCGGAAATACCTCCCCCAATCGCGGCAGGGGGAGTGGTGGGAAGGCGCGTGGGACCAAGTCTTGCCGCCAGACGAACTGGAACGGTTGAAGGCGGAAGGCGTATTCCTCGATCTGGTGATTTGGCGTGCCCATCGCAGCAATCCGGTCGAAGCGGCGACCGATCACTGGATCCTGGATTATCGCCACACCGACGAGGGGACCACGTCCTATCGCAGCCAGGCATGGGATCCGGTCGAGGGTCCGCAATACATGTTTGATCCGGAGATCATCGCCCGCGGTGCTTTGGACATGCAGCGGATCACCGCCGATCCCGCCGCGTATCGCCAGGATGTTTTTTTCAGCCAGCGGGAACAATGGTTGGGCGAGGCCGAACCGTACTTTCTGCACGAAGATTTTCTGGTCCCCTTCGATCCGGCGGTGGCGCAATGGGAAGGTGCCGCGATCCCCCGCAGCATCCTGCGGCCGCCGGCAGGCAGCGCCGGAGCTTGGCGAGCCCGCGGCTTCTGGCGGAACGGGAAATGGACGGTCGAAATGTGGCGACAACGGGACACCGGCAGCCCCGACGACAAGGCGCTCCAAACCGGCAGATTGTACACCTGGTCGCCCGCCGTGCATCATGGGTGCAGCCAACGCTGGCACTGGGTGGCTTTCCCCTACCAATTGGGACTCGGCATGACCGCCGAGGAAGCCGGTGTCGAACCGCGGCGGTACCTCCAGGCGGTACGCATCTCCGACGAATCACCGGATTGGCAGACCCTGCCTGCCCAGACCATCCCGTTGCTCTACCCCGGCATGATCGACTGGACGTGGCTGACCAGCGAGCGGCATCTGGGGTATCGCGAAGTTCGCCGGGACGCGGTTTCCCTGTGGGACGGGCACGACCAAACGCCCGCGGAACTGGCGGACTTCTTCTTGACGCCTCCCTGACACACGGCACAGTCAACGAGCTGAATCGCCGGCTGCCGCCCTGCATTTCGAATTTCCGAACAGCGTTGGAAGCAGCGACACGCAATCTCCCGTGAGGACGCGAAGCCCGCCCGACGAGTCCCGCCCAGTTGAGGCAAACTCTTTCCGTGTCAATCGCCCGTCGGCTCACGCGGGAACTCAATCCGCACCGCTTTGTGCCCCTCGCAGGAGCCCACCCGGCCCCGATACCGAACCGTTCCGGCGACCAGCACATCCAGCGGTTGGTCATACGACTGCTGGGTCGGGATCAGATCGCCGACTTGCAGCTG
>SLMF01000645.1 GCA_007133715.1 Planctomycetaceae bacterium | reverse complement strand
GTTACGGTTCCTTTCATGGGACGCGAAGCGTCCGAGCTTGCGTTCCCACGCGGAAGCGTGGGAACGATGCCGGGAACGATGCCGGGCGAAAACGGCGTGATTGATCCGTACTCGTACTCGATTCGATTCGATTCGATCCTCCGAGACCCCTCGATCGGAAGTTGGTTCCGCCATCACGATCCCTTCGAGTACGAGTACCGTTGCACGGAGTACGAGTACGACTGTTCTGAGGAACTGCTATAATAGCGGTGTTACGTGGGCGGGGTATGCCCACCGATCCGTTTCGTTCGCCCGTCGTTTCTCGGAGAGAACAGTTGTTTGTAGGTCCCGTATTCGCACGTGAAGCGCTCACGACGCCTCGTCGCCCCGGCTTTTATGTGGTCCGTACGGTCTATGTGGCCGCCCTGCTGATCCTGATGGGAACGGCATGGCTGGTCCTGGCAGGCACTCAGATCATCCGCAATGTGGGGGACATGGCGCACTTCGGTTCGCTGCTGTTCCAAATCCTGGCACCGTTGCAGCTGGCACTGATCGTGTTTCTGGCCGCGCTGGTCGCGGCCAGCGCCGTGGCTCAGGAAAAAGATCGCCGCACGTTGATCCTGCTGCTGATGACCCGGATGGGGAATATCGAGCTGGTGCTGGGAAAACTGGCTGCCAGTCTGCTGAACGTGCTGACCATGCTGGCAGCCGCGTTGCCGGTGTTCATGATGATCACCCTGTTTGGGGGTGTTTCATTTGCGCAGGTAGGTCGCGTGTTTGCGGTGACGGTGACCACGGCGCTGGCCGCCGGCAGTTTGGGTTCCACGCTGGCTTTATGGCGGGAGAAGACGTTCCAGACGTTGGCGATGACCGCGTTGGTGCTGGTGTTGTGGATGGCCGTGTGGGAGGCCATACCGGTTTTGTTTCCGGGGGCAACGCTGGCCGGTTTGGGGATGGAGACTTGGGCGGCAGGTTTCAGTCCGCTGCGCGCGATTCTGTTGGCCAGCCAGCCCCACCTGCTGGCACCGGAGATGTTGGGGCCGCTTCGTGACGGGGTGCTGTTGTTCGTGATCACGTCGTTGAGCGGAGCGGTGTTGTTGAATGGGATTGCGATCGCGCGCGTGCGGGTGTGGAATCCGTCGCGGGAGGTCCGGTGGGAGCAGTTGGAGCGTCCGGCAACATCCAGCATTTGGGGGGCGGAACACGAATTGGGAGAACAGGGCTTGGTCGACGAAGCTCGGATGGAATCCGCTCGTTCGGGCCATGTGGATGCCCGGGTCAAGGACACGCGGTTGGTCACCCGTCGGGTATGGGACAACCCGATTCTGTGGCGTGAGATTTGCACGTGGGCGCATGGACGTAAAGTTCTGTTGATTCGTGCGGCCTACTTGCTGCTGTTTGTGATGGCGGCTGCGGGGCTGTACTGGTCGTTGGGTCAGATGGGGGAGGTGGGGGTCTTGATTCCTCCCGCGGCACGCCCGCTGGCTCCGTTCTTCTTGGTCAGTCTGGTGTTGGTCAATGCGCTGGCGGTGACTTCGGTCACGAATGAACGGGATGGTCAGGCGTTGGACTTGTTGTTGGTGACGGACCTTTCACCGCGCGAGTTTGTGTTTGGCAAACTGGGGGGCGTGTTGTGGGTGACCAAGGAGATGGTCTTGTTGCCGATGCTGTTGTGCGGTTACTTGTGGTGGCAGGGTGGCTTGAGTGGCGAGAATCTCGTTTACGTGCTGGTGGGTCTGGCGGTCATGTTTACCTTTGTGAACATGTTGGGTCTGCACTGCGGGATGAACTATGCCAATTCTCGGACGGCCATAGGAGTCAGTTTGGGGGTCGTCTTTTTTCTTTTTTTGGGGGTGGTCACCTGCATGCTGATCATGGTGTCGTTCAGCGGATCGTTCCAGACGCAATTGGGTCCGTTTCTGGCTTTCATTTTGGGCGGCAGTGTGGGTTTGTTTGTCACGTTGGGTTACCGGAATCCTTCGCAGGCGATTCAATTGGCGTCGCTGGCGTTGCCGTTAGCGACCTTTTATTCGATCACCAGTTTTCTGTTGGGGAATCCTTTGGCGGTTTTTCTGGTGACGGTGACGACTTACGGCTTCACGACGGCGGCCATGCTGGTACCGGGGATTTACGAGTTCGACATTGCGATGGGTCGGACGAAGGTTCCGGGCGAGGAATAGACCGGTTGGTGAGGACCGCGACGTGCCCATGATGTGGTTGGAGATGCTGCCTTGGCTGATTGGGATGTCGGTGTTGATGAGCGCATCGGCGTTTTTCTCGGCCAGCGAAGCGGCTTTGTTTTCACTGGGACTTCCTGAGCGGCGGAAATTGGCGGTGGGCAGTCGTGCCCAGCGTCTGGCGGCTTCGTTGCTGGCGGATCCGGATCGTTTGTTGACGGCGATCTTGTTTTGGAATCTGCTGTTCAACATGGCCTATTTCGGGGTCGCATCGATTGTGGGTTTCCAGCTGGAGCGGCGTTCGTCGAGCGATCCGCGGTGGGCGTTGGGGTTTGCTGCGGGTGCCTTGCTGGCGATCATTTTTTTCAGTGAGATGCTGCCGAAGACGCTGGCGGTGCTGGCGGCGCCGTCGTTAGCCCCGGCCTTGGCTCCCCTGTTATCGTTGGCGGTCCAGGTGGTGGCTCCTTTTCTGCCGGCGTTGCGGATGGTGAACCTGTTGTCGCGGCGGTTGATTTGGCCTCATTTTCGGGCCGAACCTTATTTGGACGCGACGGATTTGGCGCGGGCGATCGATGTTTCGCGGGGGGATGCGGAACTGGTGCAGGAGGGCCGGATGGTCTTGAACAACATCGTGGCCATGTCGGACATTCGTTTGGACGAGTGGATGCGTCCTCGTGCGCAGTTCGAGTTATTTCGCCCGCCCGTTTCGTGGGCCGATTTGGGAACCGGCCTGACACCCCCGGGCTATTTGTTGATCGCAGATCCGGAGGGTGGCGAGCTGGTGGCGGCGGTGGATTTGTGCCAATTGAGTCACGTGCCGCCGGATCGTCTGGAACGGCTGGCCCGTCCGGTCCTGTATCTGCCCTGGTGTGCCTCGGTGGCGGACGCGTTTCAGCAGATGACCGAATTGGATCGCGAGGTGGTGGCGGTGGTCAACGAATTCGGGGATACGATCGGGATTTTGACCCACGACGACCTGCTGGACACGATGTTTTCGGACCAGCCCAATCGCAGCGCCCGCTTATTGAACCGGCCGCCGATCGAGCAGGTTTCGGCGGAGGTCTGGCATGTGACGGGGGTGGCCGGCCTGCGGCTGCTGGCACGCGAGTTGGGGCTCAGCTTGCCTCACAGCCGCAACGCGACGGTGGCCGGGGTTTTGCAGGAGATGCTGTACCGGCTGCCGATCGAAGGCGATGTCGTGCGTTGGGGGCCGCTGGAGTTCCGGGTCCTCGAGGCGGAAGAGCACGCCTGTATGCTGGTGGAAGTGGTGCCTCACGACCTGCTGGACGACGAGGACAACGCATCGTGAGCGTGATCCTCCCCGGGCTGCTGCTGCTGCTGGGAATCCTGCTGAGCGCCTTGTTCAGCGGCGCGGAGACCGGTTTCTACCGCGTGACCCGGGTGCGGCTGGTGATCGATGCGGTCGACGGAGATTGGGTTTCTTGGAGTTTACTGCAGTTGACCAATCATCCGACGTGGTTTGTGGCCACCACGCTGGTCGGCAATAACATGGCCAATTACCTGGCCTCGTTGGGCATCGTGATGCTGGCTCAGCAGTGGCTGCGGGTGCCGACCGAGGGTTGGGAGTTGGCGGCGACGGTGTTGTTCACGCCGCTGGTGTTTGTGTATGGCGAGTTATTGCCGAAGTCTTTATTTTTCCAGGCACCGAACACGTTGCTGCGTCGCAGCGCGCCCTGGTACCTGTTCTTTTCCGTGCTGTTCGCGCCCATCTCGGCGGTGCTGGCGATGCTGGGTCGGCTCCTGCAAACGATGGTGGGGGAGACGCCGCTGCGGGTGCGTCCGGAACTGGCCCGGAAGGAGTTGCAGGAAGTTCTGCGGGAAGGCCAGGAGGCGGGTGTGCTGTGCGCTCCCCAGTTACGCACGGCGCGGAATGTGTGCGACATTGGGGGCAAGGCGGCCAGTCGTTTCTGCCGCCCGGCAGGCCAAGTCCTGGCCGTACCCCGGGGAACTCGCCGAGAGCACGTGGTCCGGCGGGCACATAAACTGCAGGAACCGCTGATCATCGTCACCGACCCGGCCTCGGGCCAGGCGATCGGTTACCTGCGGCTGGTCGAATTGCAATTGAGTGATGCCGCGGTGGTGGACCGTTACCGGCCCTTGGTGTCCCTGCATCCCCAGACGTCCCTGATCCAGGCTCTGCTGCAAATGCGGGAGGTGAAGGAGGAAGTGGGGCAGGTGGTGGACGAATCC
>SLMF01000329.1 GCA_007133715.1 Planctomycetaceae bacterium | reverse complement strand
CGCACCTTGGGTTCTCACCCAACGACCGGCGAACCGGTTATCGCTCAAACCGGTCGTTTCGGGCCGTTTGTGAAGAGCGGCAGCGAGACCCGCTCTCTGCCGGACGATCTTTCGCCCCTGGACGTGACCTTGGACCAGGCCTTGGATCTGCTGTCTCAGCCCAAACCGCGTGGGCGTCAAACGGCTGCCGCAAAGGAACCGTTGCGGGTATTCGAAGCGTCACCCGTCACGGGGGAACCGGTGCGATTGCTACAGGGCCGTTACGGCCCCTACGTGACGGACGGGCAGACGAATGCTTCGCTGCCCAAGGACACTGCGCCGGAGAACGTGACTTGGGAACAGGCTTTGCAGTGGTTGGCCGAGCGATTTGCTCAGAAAGGGCCTTCGAAGAAGAAGGCGGCGCGGGGTTCGGCGTCCGCAGGTTCGGCCAAGAAGACGGCCAAACGTGCGACCAAGAAGACGACTCGCAAAACGGCAAAGAAAAAGGGACAATAGGAGTCGTTTCCCGCCGTTTTGCTCAAGGAGTTCATCATGTCCGCACACCCGCTTCGTGGGGCTTGCACGGGACGTCGAGGTTTTTTGAAGCAGGTATCTGCGGCCGCCGTGGCCGGGATGGCTGCCACCGGCCAAGCGGCCGACGCGACATCACCGCCCGCCGAATCAGCCCCCTTGCCGCAGATTTCGCTGGGCGAACACCGTGTCAGTCGTCTCGTGGTTGGCAGCAACCCGGTCCTGGGTTATTCGTATATGGGGCTGCACGCCGACCAGCATATGCGAGAGTACTTCACGGTCGAACAAACGGCCAAATTCCTGGCCGCTTGCGAAACGCAGGGCATCAACACGTTCCAGTTGGCCGTTCGTCCTGAGGTGCTGGAGAGTGTCGAACGGTTGCGCGAGTGCGGCTCGCGGCTGCAGTTGATCTGCTTGGATTCGGCGGCGGACGGAATCCAAGCGACCGTGGCCCGGATCCGCCCAATCGCCTTGGTCCATCATGGCGGGGCGACCGATCGGCTGTTCGCTCAGGGGCAGGCGCAGCAGGTCCATGATTATGTCAAACGGGCGCAGGATGCAGGCGTGCTGGCCGGGGTTTCCGCCCACAATCCGGACTGCATCCGCCGGATTGCGGACGAGGGCTGGGAAGTCGATTTCTTCATGACGTGTTTCTATTTCCTGACCCGGGCCTTGGTCCCCGAGCGGAGAGACGAGGTGGCGGCCCTGCCGACTTTGGAAATCGCCTACCCGTTTTACAAACAGGATCCGGACGTGATGACGGCCGTGATGCGGCAGGTGGACCAACCCTGTCTGGGCTTCAAGATCCTCGCCTCCGGGCGACTGTGTGTCAGTCAGGAGCGGGTGCGTGCGGCGTTTGCCTACGCGTTCCAGAACATCAAGCCCCGGGACGGGATCATTGTGGGGATGTACCCGCGGTTCTTCGACGAGATCGCAGCCGATACCGACTACACCCGGAAATTCGGGGACCCCGGCGGTTGAGCGGGTCACCGCGGGCGTTCCGGTAGGAAAACCATCGTGCTCAGCGCAAACGCGGCTCGTACGCGGAATCCTAACGGTCAGCCCCCGGGTGCTGACACAGCTTGATTTGCGGTCGGCTTCCAGACAAAACGGTCCCGTGTCTCGTCCCAGACGAATCCCATCGCCCGGGCACTCCCGTCGTATCGCCGTGCGAGCACTTCTTTCACCGCGGTCAGCCGTGTTGGTTCACGGGCAGCTTGGCTACCCAAGGGGTAGTTCTTGGCCGGTTGCAGAAGCACCCGCCGCGTTTGACACGCTTGGGAGAAATCCAACACGGCGTGGATCAGCAGCTGTTCCCAGGCCAAGGCCTGCAGCTTGGGCTGAGCCCAATCGACGAACCCGTCGGCAGGGTTGATTTCGACGATCTCCAGCTCGGGCCCGTCCAGGAAGTTGAAGCCGATCACGCCCAGATCACGCCATCCCTTTTGCATATAGCCGCCCCACGCGCTGGGTACCAGCTGGCGGTAGCGGGCCTGCAATTCGAGCATGCAGTCGGTCAAGCAGTTCGAGGAGGTGTACAGCATGCGGAGACAGGGGGGCGTCAGGGGCCTGAGACGAAAATCACCGGGCGTCAACGGGGCGTCCGTTCGCACAAAATCTTGGAAGTACGTCTCCAGGGGCGGCACGCGGCCGGCCGCAGCCGACCGCATGAAATCCCGTATCAACGTCTGCCGGATGTCGGCAAAGTTCATCCTAGCCTCCCAGCTCCATGCCTCCGGCCACCGTGACAATGGCGCAGGGAGCATACGTATTGCCGTATTCGGCCGCGCTGCGAACCACCGCCTGGCCAATCTCCCAAGCTTCGCCCGCCCGCTTCAGCTTGGTCTTCGCCGTCGCGAACTTCCAGACATCCGATGGCAGGCGAGCCGTCATGTCCGTGTGGATGAAGCCGGGGCAAATCGCGGTGCAACGAATCCCGGGATACTCGACCGCCAAGGCCTTCGTATAAGCGATGATCCCTCCTTTGGCGGCACAGTAGTTCGTCTGGCCAACGTTCCCGACCAGACCGCTGATCGAGCTGATGTTCACCACCGCTCCCTTGCCCTTTCGCAGGTAGCGGATGCTGGACTTGCAGAAATTGTGCGTTCCCGTCAGATTGGTGGCGATCACGGCGTTCCAGTCGTCATCCGACATCCGCATCGCCGCTCGATCCCGGGTGATCCCCGCATTGTTCACCAGCACGTGTAACTGCTTGTCATACGGTTCGACCGTCTCCGTCACCACTTCCTTGACCCGGGCTGAATCCGTCACATCGGCGATCCGAAAATCGGCTTTCGTGCCGTAAGCTGCAGCGATCTCGGCAGCCGTCTGCTCGACACTTGGATCCAGGTCCACCAGCATCAGGTGGCTCTTTTGCTTGGCAAACTCCTCGGCGATGGCCCGACCGATCCCCCGGGCGGCACCCGTAATCAAGACGATCTTGCCCTCCAAATCAGGAAAAACGGCCGAGGGAGTCGATACTTCAGTATTCATGTGGCTTTCCGGAAAAAAACAGTTTTCGAGAGGCAAACGTCCGGACGATCCTGCTTGTTCGTGGTCAGGGCAGGCCCATCACGCGCGCGACATATCCGCCGAAAGCCTAACGGTTGCCCCGCAAGACGTCAATTGAAGTTCCCCGAAAACCGGGCTGCACTTGCAGAACGCCCTCAGGATGGTCTAATAATCCGGGCGTAGATCGGGCACCTCAATGCCCGTCAAAAGTGTTGTTTTTTGAACTTTTCGCTTCCCTCAACCTTTCCCAGCCGAGTTTCCTCCCATGCGATGCCGCTTAATCGATAAAATTACCCACTTGGAACCCGCACACGCGGTCCAAGCGGTCAAACACCTGAGAGCCTCCGAAGGATATCTGGCGGACCACTTCCCCCGCTTCCCGATCATGCCCGGTGTGCTGATGCTGGAGGCCATGTATCAAGCGGCCTACTGGTTGGTGCGAAAAACCGATGAGTTCGCCCACTCGCTGGTGCTGTTGAAAGAAGCGCGGAATGTCAAATTCACGGGCTTCCTGAAACCCGAGCAAAAGCTGGTCATCCACGCCCAGGTGAAAAAGCAGCAGGGGCAGCAAACCACCCTGATGGCTCGTGGCGAAGTGGATGGCAACCCGATCGTCAGCGGACGCCTGATCCTGGAGACCAGCGAACTGGCTGACCGCTACCCTCAACGCGCCCCCGTTCGCGATCTGCTGATGCGAAAGGTCCAGCAGCAGTTCCAAAACGTCTTGGCGGGGCAGCCGGACGAACCGAATTTCGCGGGGTTTTCCGCTCGTTGGATGTGGATCGATCGGTTTGTCGAGTTCATTCGCGGTCAGAGATCGGCGGCGATCAAGAATGTGAGCTTGACCGAAGATGCACTCAGCGACTACCTGCCCGGTTTTCCGTTCCTGCCCGCTTCCCTGATCATCGAGGGCCTGGCTTGGACCGGCGGGATCCTGGCCAACGACGTCCGCGATTTCCAGGACCGAACCGTGTTGGCGAAGCTGAACAAGGCGGTTTTCCATCGTCCCGCCCTTCCCGGAGATCAGCTTCGCTACACCGCCACGCTGGAAGGGATCGAAGCGGAAGGATGCTTCATCCGGGGGACCAGCCACATCGGGGAGGAACTGCAAGCCGAAGTGGACCTGTTCCTGGCCCATCTGGGAGATCGCTTCGAAGACGTGTCCGGCGACCTGATCGACCCAGCCGATATGCTGGGGACGCTGCGGATCTTCGGCATGTACGACGTGGCCCGCACCGCCGAAGGTCAACCGTTGGAAGTCGCAGAGAAACTAGCCGAAGGTGAGCGTCGCGCCCAGGCCGCCTGGGAACAGCGCACGTCCGTTACCGAACCTTCCGCTTGACGACCCGCTTG
>SLMF01000452.1 GCA_007133715.1 Planctomycetaceae bacterium | reverse complement strand
GTGTACGCTTGGCATACTCCCGGGGGGCGTCAAGTGCTTCGCGATGCGCCCGCCGATCACCTGCATCACCATGGCCTGATGTTTGCCATCGGAGCCGCGGGCGTCAATTTCTGGGAGGAGGGGGCGCAGGCGGGCAAACAAGTTCCCGTGGCCGGTCCCGAGCTGGTCACCCAGTCGATCAACGGCCGTCTGACCGCCACGATCCGGCAGAAACTGCAGTGGCAGAACGCCGAAGGCACCACGCTGATGGTCGAATCGCGGCAGATGACTTTGCGACCCAATGCGGTGCCGAATGCCTCGCTGATCGAGTGGAAGACCCGTCTGGAGCCGGCCCAAGGCCAAACGCCGCTCGAATTATGGGGACGTAACTACTTTGGACTGGGGCTTCGCATGGTGGCTTCGATGGACCAGCAAGGCGAGTTTCGGAATGCGGCAGGAGCGCCGGGACAAGGTGCGCAGGGCAGCCAGCGAATCATGCGGGGAGCCTGGTGCGCCTATACGGCCGCCGTCGAGGATCATCCGGTGACGATCGCCATGTTCGATCACCCCGAGAATCCTCGACCTGTTTCCTGGTTCACGATGGCAGGTCCTTTTGCCTATCTTTCGGCGACTTTGGGTTTGGACCAGGAGACGTTGACGCTGTCGGACGGGCAGGTGTTGGAGCTGCGATACGCGGTGCTGGCCTGGGACGGTCGCGTTTCGGAGGAAGAGATCGCGGCAGCTTACGAGGGTTGGTTGCCGTAGTATTTTGGTGGGGATCCGAGGCGAGAAACCCGCCGCCACGCGGCGGCGGGTGGGAACATTCGGAAAATCCGGAATCTCGATCGGGAATTAACCCACCAGTTTGCGGACGGCCGGTGCGTGACCTGCTTGCCCGAAAGCGATCATGCGGTCGCGGCAGACGGCCTTCATGGCCTCGCGTGCCGGCTTCAAATAATCGCGGGGATCAAACTTCTCCGGGGTTTCCGCAAAAACCTTGCGAATGGCACCGGTGATGGCCAGGCGGTTGTCCGTATCGACGTTGACCTTGCGAACGCCGCTCTTGATGCCCCGCTGGATCTCTTCGACCGGCACCCCCCATGTCTGGCGGATATTGCCGCCGTACTGGTTGATGATGTCCTGCAGTTCTTGCGGGACGGACGAGCTTCCGTGCATGACCAGGTGGGTGTTGGGGATCCGCTGGTGGATTTCTTCGATCCGTGTCATGGCCAGCACTTCGCCGTCCGGCGCTCGCGTGAACTTGTAGGCCCCATGGCTGGTACCGATCGCCACGGCCAGGGCATCCACGTTGGTTTCGGTGACGAAGCGTTCCGCTTCTTCGGGGTCGGTCAGCAGTTTGTCTTTTGACAGAGCGCCTTCGAATCCGTGTCCGTCTTCTTTTTCGCCCTCGCCTGTTTCCAGCGAGCCGAGGCATCCCAGTTCGCCCTCGACAGAAACCCCCCGCGAGCGGGCTAATTTAACCACTTCCGACGTGACTTTGACATTGTATTCAAAGCTGGCGGGGGTCTTGCCATCCTCTTGCAGCGAGCCGTCCATCATGACCGAAGTGAACCCGTTGTCCATGGCGCTGGTGCAGGTGGCCACGCTGTTGCCGTGATCCAAGTGCATGACGACGGGGATTTCGGGGTACAATTCGACCGCGGCCAGCATCAGGTGGCGGAGGTAGGCGTCCTGCGAGTAATTGCGCGCCCCGCGCGATGCTTGGATGATCACGGGCGAGTCGGTTTCTTTGGCCGCTTCCATGATCGCTTGGATCTGTTCCATGTTGTTCACGTTCAGCGCGGCCACGCCGTAGCCGTTTTCGGCGGCATGGTCCAGCAGAGTGCGCAAGGGGATCAAGGGCATGGGTTACTCCTTTGCTAGGGTACGTTCAGACACAGTCATCATTGATGACGCGTATATTACGCTAACGACCGCGGCTGGCGATAGGGGTGAACTTCTTTGGGGGGGAGAACAAATCGTCAAATTGGGTCTGTGCCAGACGAAAGAGAAGGATTCGCTGTTTCCGCGACGATTCGTTTCGAAAGAAAGTGGCGCCCAGCCCTTCGACGTCCGGCGGTGCGGTGATCACCAGCGTCTGGCCGGGCGCCAGTTTGGCGGTGAATCCCAATTCGGGGTATTTTCGGCGTTCCCGCCCCAGGTCCATGCGGAAGGTGCCGTCGTCACCGACCCAGCGGTGCCGCAAGGGGCCGTGGTGGATCTCGGGTGTGATCGTCAAGTGGACTCGGCCATCGCCTTGGGGTTCGGCGATTAGCGACAGCTTGCTCTGTGCCAGCTCGAAGACTTCCTCGTCGGGCGATTCGGGGCATTTGCTTGAAATGACCAGTTCATTGCGTACGGCTCCCAGTTCGATTTCGCGGGGATCTCCGCTCCGGCATTGCAGCCGCCACTGCCGCGCGCCATCCTGCACGACCGCTTCGCCCGCACAGGCATCCACCTCGACCGATCGCGCCTCGCGGGCCAGTTCCTGATTGATCCAGTCGGGCAGGTGGCTGCCGAGGAGTCCCGCGCGCAGGCCCTCGGCCGCCAATTTCCGGCGGGTTTCGAGCGGCAAGTGCTGTTCGTCCAACTCCTGCCATAGTGGCTCGGCATCCGCCACATCGACCACCGCCATCTCGAGGATCACGGTATCGGGAGACATCCGGGGCGGTTTGAGCAGCCGGTTTTCCAAGGCGGCGGTTTGCCAAGGTGAACAGCCCAGGAACAGGGGTAGCAGAGCCAGCCAAGCCGTGGCCCACGGGCGGAAACCCCGCGCAGGCCTCAAACCCCGACGTGGTCTGTCGGAAACAACGTGCGGGCAACGGCAGTCGGTGGCGGCGCATAAGGGTCCCATGCCGGGGGACACTAGCGAAAGCCCTGAGGTCCGTCAATCGCAAAGCGCGGGAAAGCCCCCCCCAATCCGGTGTTGGCCAGCCACCTCACTTCAGAAATACGGCCTCACGCTCGCCCGACGAAAACGTGACCAGCGAGATGATCGTCTCCCAACCGGTGTTGACCATGTTGTGCCGGACGTCCTGAGGAATGCGAATCGCCATGCCGGGACACAGTTCGATCCGCTCCTCACCCAAACTGTGGATGCCTCGACCGGAGATCATGTACAACACCTCTTCGCAATTGGGGTGGTAATGCACCGGATTGCCTTTGCCCGGAAAGATCTGAGCGATGCCGACGGTCTGCTCGGCTCCCGGTGAATTCTCCCCACTCATCAACCACTTCAAGGTACCCCAATCGAATTCTTCCGTGGGCACATCCTCCAAGGCGGTGACCAAGTTCAGGAGCGTTTCGGGAGTCGGCGTCTTGCCGCCGGTTGCCAGTGCGGCTCCCGTCAAACCCAGCGCTGCGGAAGCGGCCAGGCCCCCAAACACGGTACGCCGAGTGATGCCACGTCCCTCATTCGTTGCCATGAGTGCGATCTCCTTCGAGTCTGCGGATTCCGATGAAACCTGTCTGCCGCCAGTGTAGAGCACGGTCCAGCACGGCACAATCATTCGTTTCCGGGTCGGGTTAGGACGTCACCGACCGCGTGCCGTCCCCCTCTACTCGTTGTACTCCTTCACCCGGACCACATCGAACCATTGCCCGACGTGAGATACGGTCACTTGTCCCATCGAATGCGGTTTATGAGCGGCGCAGAGCATTCCGGCCAGCAGCTGCTGGTCCCTCGCGTCAAAGCGGCCTGCGACACTACACCAGGGGGTTCCTTTGCCACGATCACCCGGTAGTTGGACGTTATTGAAAAAGCTGTGCGTGAATCCTTGGGTACTCAACTGACCGGGCCACTGGCGGATCAAGGGCCGATGCTGCAGGACCACCGCGGCCAAACCGGGCACCAGGTCGTCCAGCGTGCGGGCCATTTGTTCTTGCGGTGGCAAGCGGTTACCGCGACCGGCCGGGGCCAAGATCAACACGACCAAGCGGACGGGCATCCCGCAGAACTCGAGTACCGGCCCCTCGGCCGGCGGGCCGGCGGCCGGCAATTGACTGACGTCGATGCGCAGATCGGTTTCCGGCAACGACGGGCCCGCACGCCGTCGCCGCAGCGCCCAGCTCAAGCCGAACACGATCATCAGCAACGCGCCACAGGCCGCTGCGAGAACCGCGATCAGAATTTCGGTGGAAACAGGTTCGGAAGGATCCATCTTTCACCACGACACAAGGGAGGAGAGACGCGGAAGACACCGACGGGAGCCTTCATCCTAACGAATCCCGCCGGCCCACGTAAAGACTTTCTCCCTTTGGTAAGGCAACTCGCAGGGAATAATCTACCCGCAACGCTGTGGCTGGTCTCTGACCGAGCCACCCCGCCGACCGAAGATCTCGCGGTTTCGGCGGGGTCGGAGACCCTCGCCGAACGGGGGTGGGGTCGGAGACCCTCGCCGAACGCG
>SLMF01000149.1 GCA_007133715.1 Planctomycetaceae bacterium | reverse complement strand
GCAATGTCCCCCGGGATGCCGTCCACCAGAATCTGCTCCAGACCGTCGAAGAGGTAGCCGAAGCGGGGGTGACCGAGGCCGAGGTCGAACGGGTGCGACAGCAGCTGCTCCGACAACGGGAGTTGGCGGTCTGCGATAGCAGCCAGGTGGCGGTCGAATTGAGCGATTGGGCTGCCCAGGGGGATTGGCGGCTGTTCTTCTTGTACCGGGATCGGATCGAACAGGTGACCGCGGATCAGGTCAGTGCCGCAGCGGCCCGCTATTGCCGCCGAAACAATCGCACTTCCGGTTTCTTCATCCCGTCCGCTCGACCGGAACGGATCCCAATTCGCCCCCGCCCGAATGTCGCCGCGATGGTCGCCGATTACCAGGGACGAGAAGCCGTCGCCAGCGGAGAAGACTTCGAAGCAACTCCGGAGAATATCGAGCGCCGGACACATCGCCTGGTGCTGCCCAGCGGGCTTCACGTGGCACTGCTGCCCAAAAAAAACCGCGGACAGGGCGTTACCGTGAGGCTCGAGCTGCGCTATGGCCAAGCGGAAAACCTGCAGGGCTTCGAGGCAGCTGCCGAACTGCTGCCCCGACTGATGATTCGTGGGACCCAGCAAAATACGTACTCGCAGCTGCAGGAGGAACTCGATCGCCAACGAGCCGAATGGGACGCGGGCGGGACGACTGGCCGCGCCGTCTTTAACCTGGAAACCCAACATGACCAATTGCCCGTGGTGTTGGAACTGCTCCGACAGGTGCTCCGCCAGCCGACGCTCCCGGCCCGGGAAATGGAGATCCTCCGCCGTGAACAACTTGCGGAATTGGAAAACGCCCTGTCAGACCCGCGGCAATTGGGCTCCCGGCGGCTGCGACGGTTGCTCCAACCTTACCCACCCCCTGATGTGCGCTACGTCCCCTCAATCGAAGAGCAACTCCAGCGTGTCCAGCAAGTGACTCGAGATCAGCTGGTCGAGTTGTATGAACAGTTTCTGGGCGGCGGCCATGGACAGTTGGCCGTCGTCGGTGATTTCCCGATCGAAAGGATCCGCAGCCAACTCGAAGCGATGTTCGACGATTGGACACCCAACCAGCCCTACACGCGACTGGCGCGGCAAGTCTTTAACAGCGGCGAACCGCAACAAGTCACCCTGCGAACCCCCGATCGGGCAAACGCCGTCTATTACGCGGGCCAACCGTTGCGACTGTGCGACAGCGATCTCGAATATGCCCCTCTGGTGCTGGCGAACTTCGTGCTCGGCGGCGGCTCACTCGTCTCCCGCTTGGGTACCCGAGTCCGCCAGCAGGAGGGGTTGTCCTACGGCGTGTTCTCGGCGTTCTCCGCAGAATCGTGGGATCGATATGCCCAGCTGACCCTCGCTGCCATCGCAAACCCCGAAAACGTGCCCCTCGTAAAATCCGTCATCCGCGAAGAACTCGAACGCTTGCTGGAAGAAGGGGTCGAGCCGAATGAGTTGGCTCAAGCCAAAACGGGCTACCTCCAGCGGCGAATGGTCCAACGTTGCAACGATAGCCAGTTGACCCTGCAATTGCTGGATACCCTGTATGCCCGCCGGACCATGCAGTTCCACGCCGACCTGGAGCAACAGATCCGCGGTCTGACCCCCCAAAACGTACTCGATGCCCTGCAAGCCTATGTCCATCCCGGTAAACTGCATGGCGTGATCGCGGGGGACTTCCCCGCCGCTTCCGAATCGTAACGTGACCGAACCGCGCGATGCCAACCCGGATTCCGCGGTTCCCAACCCCCCTAACTTAGGAGATGCTTCCATGAAACGGCAGATCGCCTTGGCACTGGCCACCGCACTGTTCGTCCTGACCCTGGCCGGACCCGCGGCCGCAGATCCGATCCGCGTGATGATCATCGGCGGCCAGAATAATCACAATTGGCAACGCTCGACACCCTACATGAAATCCCTGCTGGATCGGGTGTCCCATATCGAAGCCACCGTCAATAACTCGCCGCCGCGAGGTGCGGAACCGGCCGAATGGGATGCCTGGCAGCCCGTGTTCCGCAACTATGACGTCCTCCTGCTGGACTACAACGGCGAAGCTTGGCCCGAACGGTTGCAGAACGCCTTCGTCGACTTCGTCCGCGACGGGGGCGGCGTGATCGTGATCCACGCCGCCAATAACTCCTGGCCCGGCTGGAAAGAATTCGAACAAATGGTCGGTCTGCTGTGGCGCAGTCCGAACTACGGCTGGAGCCTGTACGTCGATGACCAGGGTCGGGTCGTCCGCGAAGCACCGGGCGAAGGACGCGGGATGGGACACGGCTCCCAGTACGACTGGGAAATGACCGTTCGTGATTCGCAACACCCCATCACCGCCGACATGCCCCGCAATTGGATGCACAAACACGACGAACTCTACCACGGCCAGCGGGGACCCGCCGAAAACGTGCAGATCCTGCTGACCGCCTATTCCCGGCCCGATCGGGGCGGTACGGGTAAACACGAACCGATCGTCTGGTGGGTGCCCTACGGCGAAGGCAAAGTCCTAACCAATGTGATGGGGCACGTCGGCGAATTGGGCTGTATGCACTGCGTCGGCTTCCAGACCCTGCTCTACCGCTCCTGCGAATGGCTGGCAACCGGCGAAGTCACCACGCCCCTACCCGACAACTTCCCCACGGCAGACGCGACCAGCCTGGAACCCTGAACTCCCCCGCCGAAACCGCCACGCGCTCGGCGCGGGTCTCCGACCCCGCCGAAACCGCCGACCGAAGGTCTCGTTCGGACCCGGGGCCGCCTCACCGCATGAACAGGCCCCCGTTCACGTCCAACGTCTCCCCCGTCACAAACGGGTTGGCGATCAGGAACCCGATGGCGTGCGCAATGTCCTCCGCACGCCCGTTCCGACCCAGCGGGGTCGAAGCCTGAAACTGGGCCATCTTCTCCCGCGAAGTGACCTGGTCGTGAAAAGGTGTGTCGATCACGCCCGGAGCAACCGCATTGACGCGAATCGCAGGAGCCAACTCCTTGGCTAAACCCCGGGTGAATACGTCGATGGCCCCTTTGCTGGCCCCGTAGATCGTCGCCGTCGGCGCGCCATGCCGAATCGCGATCGACGTGACGTTGATGATGCACGGTTGAGTTCCCTTCTCCAATAACGGGAGACACAACGAGGTCAACATCATCGTCGAAAACGTGTTCAGCGCGAAAATCTCCTGCATCAGAGACCAGCTGAGTTCCTTTCCGGCCGCCCGGCGGATCAGACCGCCCGCGTTGTTGACCAACACGTCCAACCGGCCCACCCGCCGGGACACAAAATCGGCCACCTCGCGGCAACCCGACTCGTCCGACAGATCCGCTTGGATCAGCAACGGTCGGCCGCCAGCCGCCGCCACCTCCGCCGCCACCGACTCGGCCGACTCCGCCGACCGCCGGTAATGAATCAACACCTGATTGCCCGACGCCACCTGACGCGCCGTCGCCGCGCCAATGCCCGTACCCGCTCCCGTGATCAACAGTGTTCTCGACATGATTCCTCAACAAGATGGTTTGGTATCGTTTTGCTCCCATTCCGTCACCAGTGCCTGGATCACCGCACTGTTGTCCGCATCGCCATAGCCCAACCCCACAGCTCGCTCCAGCAGCTGGCGATGCGTCGTGCTCAGGGGCAAGGGCAACCCGGCCTGGCCCGCCGCCTCCAAGATCAGACGGACGTCCTTCAGATGCTGGGCCAGCCGAGCCTGGGGCGCAAAATCGCGGTCCAGCATCTTGCGACCCTTTGTGTCCATCGTACGCGAATACGCCACCGTCCCCCGCAATACCTCGAACGCCGCGGCCGGATCCAAACCGATCGCCGAAGCGAACACCAGCCCTTCGGCTAACGCCAACCGATTCAAACCCAATACCAAATTGGCCACCAGCTTCATCTTCGCGCCACTACCGCAAGCTCCCGCATAAAACGCACGCTGGACCAAACAATCAAACAGATCGCGACACTGTGCGAAAGCCTCCGCCGATCCCCCCACCAACGCCGTCGCCTCGCCCCGACGAGTCTGCTCGCTGGAACCCGAGATCGGAGCATCCAAATAGTGAACACCCCGCTCGGCAAACCAATCGCCCAGCCGCGATGTCTGCTCCGGATCGCCCGTCGTCGTGTCGATCACAATCTGACCCGCCCGCAAATCGCCCGACCAGCACGACAGAACCTCCCGCACCGTGTCCGTGGTGTACAAACTGATCACCACGCGACGGCAATTGGCCAGCGGATCGTCCGACCAGTGTGCGCCCCGCGCGAGCAGCGGCTCGGCTTTGGAACGCGTCCGATTATGCAACAACACCCGATAGCCGGCCGCCAGCAGACGCTCGGCCATCGCCGTGCCCATCAAACCCAACCCGACTACGGCTACTGTTCGCTGGTCCATATTCTGAAGCTCCG
>SLMF01000612.1 GCA_007133715.1 Planctomycetaceae bacterium | reverse complement strand
TCTGCTCGCCCGGATCGCCCCAGTGGCCATTGCGGTTGTAGTCGATCCAACCTTGCAGGTACGCCTGGCCCACAGCCCGAACTTCCAGCCGGAACGTGGTTCCGGGCGCCAAAGCGTCCAGCTCCTGGCCCGTCGCCGGGTCCAGGAAGCGGATCCCGTCATTGTCCGGGGCCGCCGCATCCACGTTCGGCTCGCCGTCCCGTGTGCCCAGCACCGTCGGGCCCAGACGGATGTTCGTGTCGATCGGATGCGAGGGACCGTTATCGATCTTCAGCGTGGGATACGGAGCCGGTGCATTGCCCCAATCGAATCCGAAGGCATCGCTGCTGCCGAAATCGATGCCCGTGATTTGACCACCCCCTCCCGGAGGGATGTTGAATTCGTAAACCCCGGCTGTTTCGTCCGGGAACGTGTGCTGCCAACCGGCCGGTAAGACCTCGCGGATGATGATCGGGCCGTCAAAGTCGACGGTCAACGAGTATTCCCCCGCCGCATTGGTCCGCGTCGTCGGCTCGCCCAAATCCAGCTTGCCATCGCCATCCAGGTCGACAAAGATCACGCGATTCTCTAAACCCGGCTCGTTCGGGTCGCGAAACCCGTCATTGTCCTCGTCGTACCAGCTGAGCCCGCGGATGGTTGTCGGTCCGGGCGGCGGTCCGGGCGGGACATCGGCCATGCGGAATTCACCCCAACGCGTGCCCCAGCGACCCCCCAATCCTTGCTCGGCTACCGCGTACATGTTGTACGTCCAAAAGGTCACGTCATCCGTCGGGTCAATGGTCACGCTGCTGTAACGACCCCAGCGGTTCAGCCCCTCGAAATCCGCCAGATCGTAAGCGTCCCAACCACGAGCCAGCACCTGCGGTCGACGCAACTCGCCCGGCGGATCGTCCGCGGCTCGCATCGCATAATAGGCCCCCGGGTACACCATCGGGCCCGAAGCCGCAAAGCTGAGCGCCATGTTGCCTTCCGCATCGACCGCGACCGAGGGGAACGAGGTGTAGACGGAAAATCCGATGTCGTCGCCTCGCACACTGCCCTGATCCGCCAACCTCAACACGTTCGGATTGGTCGTGTCAAAGCGGAACCAGTGCGCCGACGTCTGGTTGAGGTTCGGCCCTTCTTTCGGCACGATCACCGTGGTCACATACAGATTGCCATCCCGCCAAACCGCATCGTAGGTCTGGCGATCGCCGAAATCCAGCAGCGAACCGATGAACGGCTGAGGCGCCTCGGGAGGTGGCTCAAACTCGCGCGGGTCCCGAATCTCCTCCAAGTCGCCCACATTGACCGAGAACAATCTGAAAGTGGGGTTGTTCAGCGGATTGTCCACCCGAATTACGTCGACATACTCGAACATGCCGTCGCTGCGGCCGTCATACATGGCCAACCAGGTTCCCACACCCTCGGGAGCCGTGCCATAGACGTGGGCCGGTTGCATGCTCCGCATCCGCATGCTGTTGACAAACATGTCCAGCCCCGTAGCGGTCGCCGGATCGTGCTTCGTGGTCCGCGCTCGGCCATTGTCGTAAAAACCGCCTTCGCCCTCACCCTTTTCGACAATCCACAACCGATTGCCGTAGGGCTCCTCGTCGTCAAAACTGATCAGGTTCGCCGTGACATAGATCGCTTCCTGGTCAATGGCCAATCCGGGGGTGCTCCCCCAATACGGCAAAATCTCCACCGGATCTTCCGGGTTCCGCTGATTGACCAACGTGTTGACCGACGTGTAATACCAGTTGCCGTTCGGATCGCTGTCGTCCGACACGGCCAGCAACACCCGGGAGGCAAACACGCGATCTCGCTCGAACGTCTCCATCGCCATCACGACGAAACGATCCGCATATTGGTCGTACAGCACCTTGGGATCAAAGGCGATCCGCGCATCGGGTTGCATCAGATGCGTCAGGGGTCCCAGCGGTTGAAAGAAATTCACCAAACTGGTGTGCATCTGGGGATTGGTGGCACCCTTTTGGAACCATTGGATGGTCGAGTTCCCCACGTTGACAATGTGATTCGGACCTGCCGCACCACTCGGATTCGCCGGGGTGGATTCGAACAACCCCGTGTTGAACAGGTCGTTGGTCAGGCTGAAGCCTTCGACCGACGACAGCAACGCGGGCGAGGCTGTCAGCAGGCAGCGGTCCTCCAGCGTCTCCACCTGGGGCCGCCGACTCCGGCGCTGCCTCTTCATGCCTCGGCTCTTGGGGGACTTACGACGAGTAGTTTGCTGGACGTGGGACAGTGGGGCACTCACGTTGCGACCCTCATTCATATGGAAATCCGTGTGGGCGGGGACCGACTCTCCGCCAGTCTAATTTGCCGCTTTCGCATCATCCACAGCTTTCACCCGAACACCTCGGCAGGCGACCGCCAACTCGCAGTGGCCAACCTTGCAACCCGCAAATCCGGCTCCACCGCGCGACTTGCCAAGCATCCCCCAAGGCGAGAACGGGCTGAGGCTGTGACGCACTTCAGTTCGCGGAAGTTCCGCGCTTCCGTGGCCAAATCCTCTCCTAGTTTCGGTAGTCTGAAGCGAATGGCCCCGAGTTTAACGCGGGATTTCCCCTTCCCGCTCCGACCTAGCGTGCAATGCGCGGACCCTGCGGATACCACGGGCTCGACGCATAAACCGGAACTTAACGAATGCAACAACCGGCCCGCCAGAATATACCGCGCGCGGGCAGGTTTGTCGTAGAACGGATTTCAATCCGTTTCGCAGGAGCGGAATAAATTCCGCTCTACGAAGGGACAAACCAACCCGCGCGTGGTATAACCACAACGCCGTTACCACCTCGCGACCAGCGCCCCCTCACGGCCCCTCGCCCAGCCGCTCGACCGCGCGCTGCTGATAGGCCACATGGACGTGCTCCGCTCCACACGCGCGGGCCGCTTCCAACACCCGTACGAAATACCGGTGCGGTGCCGTCTGGTCGCAACGCACACTCACCGCCTTGGGCTCCCGACCCTCCAACAGCTGTCGCAGTCGGTCGTTCACCTGGTCCCAAGATAACGGTTCGCCGTTGACAAAAACATCCCCCCCCGCGTCGATCGCGATCAATACGGAATCATTCTGGGCCGTATCCGGAGCCAGCGCGGCTTGCGGCAGGTCCAAACGGATCTTGGGAGCCAGAAAGGTCGAACTGAGCATGAAAAAGATCAAGAGCAGGAACACACAATCGATCAGCGGACTCATCTCCATCCGAATCGAGGGCCGGCGTTGGCGCGAGATTTCCACGATCAAGTCTCCTGGCGGGGCGGCCCGGCTGCGGGGAAAGGGCCGATGGGCGCCCCGCGTTCAATCCCCCGTACCTACCATGATTTCTCGGGAAGGCTGGGCCTGCAACGGCGGAGGACCGCCCGCAGGCGACAGCGGGGCATGACCCAGCCACTGGTTCAGACTGGTGACCAACCACTGCATCCGCAACTGGACCGCGCCCACGTGCTGCTCAAGAAAATGGTAAACCGCCAGACTGGGCAAAGCGACGACCAGCCCGAACACCGTGGTCAACAGAGCCTTCCAAATTCCGGCTGCCAAATCGCCCGGCTGAACCTGACCCCCCAGCAACTCGATCTGATGAAACGCTTCCACCAGACCCCAAACCGTGCCCAGCAGTCCGAGCATCGGCGCCAAGCTGCCGATGACCGACAGCCAATGCAGGCGTTTTTCCAGCAAAGTCAGCTGATAAGAAGCCTCGCGGGCCACGATCTCTTGACGCAACGCGTCCGGCGCCTCCTCATGCTCCAGGTAGACCTCACCCACCCGAGCCAGCGGGTTGCGTAGCGGCTGCAACAAGGCCCGCGCCGCTGGTACGCCCCCCCGCTGTAAGGCGGACTGCAGACGCTGGCTGAGCCGCGGGTACGGGTAACGCTGCCACCAAAACACCAAGACACGCTCGACCGATACGGCGACCGAGAGAATCGAACCCGCCAACAAGGGCCACATGACGGGGCCACCACGCTGAAACAACTCGAACAAATCTAACGACATCATCCGCTGATTCCTAACACAAACCCGGGCCCCATACCACCACCCCTGCCCGCGGAAGTACGGTTTCTCGAAGCCCTGCCCGACATTATATTGCAGAGACGTCGGTTCCGGACCCGGCAGGTCGAAATACCTGACCGCCTCGGACGGCTCGCTCGAAACCGAGACCGTTCCGCTCCCCAACCCGAGGTTCCTACTTGCTTTGCCCCGTGTTCAGGAGTATCACGGCGGGGTCGGGAGACCCGCGCCGAACATAACCGTGTATCACGGCGGGGTCGGGAGACCCGCGCCGAACATAGGCGGGGTCGGGAGACCCGCGCCGAACATGGGCGGGGTCGGGAGACCCGCGCCGAACAGGCGGGGTCGGGAGACCCGCGCCGAACATGGGCGGGGTCGGGAGACCCGCGCCG
>SLMF01000094.1 GCA_007133715.1 Planctomycetaceae bacterium | reverse complement strand
CGACCGGGGCGCAACCGAATCGAAGAACACGTGATAACGAGTCTCAATATCTAATGGTCCAGTACTCCTGTCAAGACCCGGCGGAAAATGCGAAATAAATCAGCGACCCCCCCTAAAGAAAAGTGAAAGGCTGACGGCGGGACCAAGAATGGCCGCTCTCCCTCCAGAAACGAACCCGGGGCAAAAAGTACAACCCGCTGGGTACCAAGTTTGTTATACTCGCGACTGCCGGGACACGCGGCTCTCGGTACTCGGAACCAAAAATAACTTGGATAGGGGGAAATACCATCATGGCAGCTCAGTGTTGGACGTTGTGGGACGAGCAGCAGGGAACACACCGAGAGCGTCTCCGCTTGGGCGAGACGCATTTGGGGGAAGCTTTGGAGGGCTGCGAGATCCTCCACCGTCGTTTGGAGGGGGGACTGAGTGACGGCGTGGACGTCGTTCGCATCCAGTGCGGCCAGCTGGTCGTCGAGCTGTTACCGACCCGCGGCATGGGGATCGGGCGGGCTTGGATCGGCGGAGAACCGATCGGCTGGCAATCGCCCGTGCCCGGCCCGGTGCATCCCAAATTTATGTGTTTGGCGGACCCCAGCGGGCTCGGTTGGCTGGATGGCTTTGATGAATGGCTCGTCCGTTGCGGTTTGGAGAGCAACGGTGCGCCCGAGTTTGATCGCCAGGGCCGTTTGAAGTACCCGCTTCACGGGCTGATTGCCAATCGTCCGGCCCAGCGGGTGCAGGTCCAGGCGGATTCGGAAACGGGCGAGATCTCGGTGATCGGCGTGGTGGAAGAAACGCGGTTCTTGTTCCGCAAGTTGCGGATGACTAGCACGGTGACGCTGAAGGCGGGCGAATTGGCTTTACGGGTACGAGACGAAGTGCAAAACCGTTCGGCGGTTGCGACCGAGATGCAGATGCTGTACCACATCAACTTCGGGCCCCCGCTGCTGGGTCCGGGGGCGCGATTTGTCGCCCCGGTGCGGCGGGTGGTTCCCCGCGACCCGCGGGCTGTCGAAGGGCTCACCACCTGGAGCCGCTATGCGGATGCCGAAGCGGGCTTTGCCGAACAGGTGTATTTTCTCGAGCTGCTCGGCGATACTCGGGAGAACACGCTGGCCTTGCTCCGCAATGCGGACCAGGATCGGGGTGTCAGCCTGCGGATCGACCGCCGCCAGTTGCCGTGGTTTACGCTGTGGAAGAACACGGCGAGTCATGCGGACGGCTATGTGACCGGATTGGAACCGGGAACCAATTTTCCCAACCCGCGTTCGTTCGAAGGCTCGCACGGTCGGGTGGTGGCATTGGAACCGGACGCCACGGCGACGTTCGATTTGCGGATGGAATTTCACCGGGACGCCGACTCGGTCCAGCAGGTGGAGCAAGCGATTTCGGACATCCGCGGCACGCAGAGCCCAGAGGTGTGCGACCAGCCGCAAGCGGACTGGTGCGTTGTCTAGGGAGCGTCGGCGCGCGCCGTGATGCAACCGGCAACAAGTACAGTGGCTCAACAAAGGACTTGATCAAGGGAGGCTTGCGATGGGCTTTCACACGGCATTCGGATGGTTTGTCAGGCGGGATCGATGGCTGTCGGGGGCCGCACTGGCCATGCTGGCCATGCTGGTCACGGTGGGCGGGACGGGGGTGTCCCGCGCGAACGACGAACCACCGGAACGCTTGGAGGAACAGGGCGTGGTGATCGATCGCGGCTTTGCCGGCGGGGCCTTCGCCGCAGCCAGGGCGCTCAGCGACACGGAATTCGAAGTGACGATTCGGCCGGAAAATGTACCGATCAACAACAGTGCCTGGTACGCCTTTCGAGTCACAGCCGATCCGCCGCGGACGATCCGCGTCACCCTGCGTTATCAGAATGGCCGCCACCGTTATCCCCCGCGTATCAGCCGGGATGGGGTCTGCTGGACGCTGCTGCCGGACGAAGCGATCGAGGCGGAGCGGCAGGTGGCGATCTTGCAGCTGGACGTCGACTCCGAACCGTTGTGGGTCGCTGCGCAAGAGCTGCTGACCGGTCGCGAGATCAACGCCTGGATGGCGGAAATCGCCGCACACGCATTCGCCGAGAAATCGCAGATCGGCCAATCGCTCGAGGGACGCCCGATTCACCAATTGCGGATCGGCAACCCGCAGGCTGAAGAGGTCCTGTTTATCATCGGCCGCCAGCATCCGCCCGAGGTCACCGGCTCGCTCGGCTTGCAGCACTTCGTCGACACGCTGGCCGCCGACACGCCCCGGGCAGACGAGTTTCGCCAGCAATTCCAGACCCTGGTGATCCCGCTGGTGAACCCGGACGGTGTGGAACGCGGCTATTGGCGGCACAACGTCGGGGGTGTGGATTTGAATCGCGACTGGGAACCGTTCGCCCAACCGGAAACTCGGGTGGTACGCGACCAATTGCTGGCTTTTGCGGAACCCGACGGACCGCGATTGCATGCCTTCCTGGACTTCCATTCGACGCATCACGACGTGTTCTACATCCCGACCGACGACCGCGATTTCTTTTCGGCCGGCCTGACCGCCCGCTGGCTGGAAACGCTGCAGGCGAGGTTTCCCGACTACCGCGTCCGCAGTGCGCCGTTCAACATGCGGCGGCCGCTGGCCACTCGCTGGGTGGTGCGCAACCTGAACACCACGGCGATCATCTCTGAATGGGGCGATCGGACCCCGCGCACCACCATCGCGCGGATCGCTCGCGGAGCGGCCGAGGAATTGATGCAGCTGCTGCTGGAAGCGGTCGAGTCGGCAACCGATGCGGAACAGGCTGCGGAGCTGCCGGACGCGGCCTGAACGGCCCGCATTCCGGGTTGGTTTCGAATTCGCTGCTTTGGATTTCGAGCCTCCCCAACGCATGCACGGTGCGTGCAGCTCGGAACTGAGCCCCGTGACGGACTGCGGTTTCGCGGGGAACACCCCTGTTCGCAAGGACTCGTCGGCGTACAGTTACTGCGAAGGACTTGCCCGGTGAAGACGGGTACCCGCGAGTATTCTTTGGATAGAGGTTGAACATGCCGTATTCTGAAACGTTTCCCGTGGTTTTGTGTGTGATGTTGATTGCCATGTGTCTGGGGGGCACTTCGGCGCATGCGAGTGACGCGGGCGAATTGCCGCCGCTGATCGATCGGGCGGTCTTCTTCGGCGATCCCGAGTACGCGGGGGCGCAGATCTCGCCCAACGGCCAGTGGGTCGCGTTCCGCCGACCTCATCAGGGAGTGATGAACATTTGGGTCAAGCCGCGGGAGTCCGAGTTTTCCCAAGCGGTTCCCGTGACCACAGACCGGCGGCCGGTGCCCGCTTTTCTGTGGAGCCAGGACTCGCGCTTCCTGTTGTACGTGCAGGATCGTCAGGGTGACGAAAACTTCCACGTCTATGCGGTGGACCCGACGGCCGAGACCGAACCGGAACAAGGTGTCCCGCCGGCGCGGAATTTGACACCCTACGAGGGCGTGCGAGCCCGCTTGTTCGCCGCTCCCAAAAGCCGACCCGGAGAAATTATGGTCGGCTTGAACGATCGGGACCCGCGCGTGCATGACGTCTACCGCCTCGAACTCGAGACCGGCCAGCGGGAGTTGATCTTCCAGAACGACCAGAATGTCGCCAGCTGGACCTTCGATCTGGAGGGCCAACTGCGATTGGGCTCTCGCCAGCGCCCGGACGGTGGCACGGAGATCCTGCGGGTGGATGACGATCAGTTGACCGCGGTGTATGCGGCCGCTTTCGGCGAGACGGCCAGCCTGCTGCGCTTCCACCGGGACGGCCGCCGCGTGTACCTGGTGACCAATGCCGGGGCCGAGCTGGATCGGACGCGGCTGATCCTGTTCGATCCCCAGACGCAGGACGAGGAGTTGGTGGAGACCGATCCGGAAGGTGAGGTGGATTTCGGGGGCGGCGAGTTTTCTCGGGCAACCGACGAATTGGTAGCGACCTACTACGTGGGAGATCGGCAGCGGATCTACCCGCGTGACGAGGCCTTTGCCCGCGATTTGGAGCGGATCCGCAACCAGCTGCCCGAAGGCGAATTGAGTTTCGGCACCTCGACCGAGGACGACGCGTGGCGCTTGGTCAGCGTGGCTCGCGATGTCGACCCCGGGGCCACCTACCTGTACCATCGCGAGACCGGTCAGACCAAGTTGCTGTACCGTGCTCGGCCCGAGTTGCCTGCGGAACATCTGGCCGCCATGAAACCGATTCGCTACACGGCCCGCGACGGTTTGGAGATCCCCGGCTACCTGACGCTGCCCAGGGGCCCGGCGGCAAGGAACCTGCCGCTGGTGGTCATGCCGCATGGGGGACCCTGGGTGCGTGATACGTGGGGCTACGATCCCTATGTCCAATTCCTGGCCAACCGGGGCTATGCTGTCTTTCAGCCCAATTTCCGCGGCTCGACCGGCTTCGG
>SLMF01000313.1 GCA_007133715.1 Planctomycetaceae bacterium | reverse complement strand
TGATAGCACTTGACCCAATCGTCCTCACCTGATCGTGGAGTCCTGCCGGTGGGCTCGTAGGCGAGGGTACCACGGTTGTCGATCTTGCTCTCGGAGAGGAAACCGAGGCCGACGAGATCCGACGTGTGGTTTTCGATCGTACGTTTCGACATTGCTGGACCGAAGTGATTGTCTAACGCCCTGCGGGTGACTTCTGCCACGCCCGCCTCTCGAAGCGCCACAACTGCTTCTAGCACTTCCCGCTTATTTGGGTGCAGGTTCACCCCTGAGCCCGTGCCTCGGACCTCGACGGACTTGAGGGCATCCGGCTCGAATGTCCAGCGCATCTCGAACTTCGGCACTGGCTGTCCCGACTTGGGCAGGGCGCTGATCTCATAGTGGTTGTCCATAGGGTTCCTGCTCATCTTGTCAATGGTGACCAGGCCGCAGGAGTTCGCAAAGTGCGTAGAACCTCGGGCTCGATTGTAGCCCTGTCGGTCCTGCGACTTGTTGTTGTGGTGAATGAGGATGACATCCGATTTGAACTCCCGCTCGAACCGATCCAGCTGAGTCATCACTCGTTGTGCGTCTTGAGCGTTGTTCTCGTCACCCGAATGGAGGCGCATCAGCGGGTCGAAAACGATCACGTCGGGGGCCTCGTCAAGATGATCGATCCATTTGATCCATCGATTTACGGACTTCTCCCGATCGAGGGAGAGGCGAACGGATCCATCCTGTTCCGCCATCGGGACTATCATCAAGTCCGCTACCTCCCGGTGGTCGATGCCTCGATAGTCGCACAGCATTCTAAGCGTGGTCCGGTAGTCCTCGAACGTGCCCTCCGCCGCCAGGTATAGCATCCGTCCGGGCCTAACGGCGAACCGGTCCAGAAACGGTGTTCTGGTAGCCATACTGATCCCAAGGTCCACGCAGAACGTGGTCTTGTTCGATCTCAGTTCTCCATGGAGGAGGGTCTTCTGCCTGAGCATCAGCACCTGCGCTGATCCGTTGCGGACCAGGGCTGGCCTCCGGTCTATCTCTGCAGCGTAGAGGACGTCTGCGGTCATACTTCTGACGATGATCTGATCGTCGTCTTCCTCCGCCGGGATCTTGAGTCCGGACCAAAGCTCCTTACCGTCCCACGAGGCGAGAGCCGTCTCGATCGTGGCTTCGCCGTAGGTGCGGCCGTCGCCAAAGTGGACCGTGTCCCACTTCTGCCAGCGTGCCTTACCAGATCCGCCAACGATGGCCATCCGAGGTGATCGGACGAACACCTGGTTCATCAGTGTCGGTCTCCCGTGGCAGTAGAAGCAGAGCTTATTGCATAGGGCGAGATCATCGCTGCTGGCGTCCCCGCTGCCGCTTTTGCCCGTCCAGAGTCCGAGGAGCTTCTCGTCGCTGCAGCGACCGCCCTCGATGTAGTCGACTACGACGTCTGCGAACTGGCAGTCTCTCTCTGACGACTCCCACTTGAGGTCCGGATTGAGGTTCTCCCGCACCCTCCTTCGGTCGTACTCCCCGAACCTCTCCAGCTGTGCGGTGACCCAGTCGGAGGACTCGACCTCGCCGTATCCGGATAACACGTCACCAGTCAGGCAGAATATGAAGTTGCCGAACTTCCACTCGATCTTCGGGCCTCCCTCAAGCGCTTTGGACGTGGCATCGAGGATGGTGTCACCATTCTCGTCGAGCCTGATCGGGGTATCGTGGCCGGACCATATCGACTTGCCCGCCAACTTCTTTGCATCAATTATCTCCGGGTGGTCTATCATCGTCACAACGTGGAGACCGGTGCCCGACACCGAGTACTCGGTATAGCTGCCAATCCTCTCCACGATTGTCATCGCCTCTGGGAGGACCTCCCCGTCAACAACGCAGTCGTCGAGATCGAGGAAAACCAGCTGAGCTGCTCGGTACAACCCGTAAGCGTCTCCGGGCAGGTTCGGATCCTGTATGGCCCGAGTTGTGGCGTGGAAAGACGACATATGTTCCCGCTCCGGATCGGACGAGGCCGGGAACTCGGTCCCTGCGATGATCGGCTTCTTGAACCACCCACCCTCACCGTTCTCCTCGATGGAGAACACATTCCAGCACTTGACGTCCCGGAAGGGCAGGTTCTCCGGTCTCAGACGGAACGGCAAGTCCGGTCTCATGTTGTGGTCCGCCGCCCACCACTGATCTTCGCTTCCAGTTTTCTCGACATCGGGCCGGTCGGCTTCGTCGGTTTGTGCCAATGCTGTCGTTGTCATCTCGCATCACCTGCATTTCTTTGGGGGATCGGAGTCCGGGCCCCTAGAGGGTGCAGGTGTGGCCCTCGATTCCCGGACTCCGATCAATGGAGGGATTTTGCCCTCCGCAAATATCCTGCGTACGTCTCTGGTGATGACCTCTCGATCCTGCAGGCGTTCTCACAGACACTCTAAATGGGGATCAGCATCGTCGGGGTGTGGCAGTTCGAGAGGCCACCACCTGATGGATCCCGCCGTCCGCCATTTGTAACCAGCGGACAGCATCATTTTGGGGTGGTTATCAACCAGATTCCGATGTTCCATCACCTGCCCGTTTCGAGGGTCGCATATGATGATCGCCTGCTACTCTTATACAACTCCGGTGCGGAAACCCGACTAGGTGGTGGATTCGGCTCTGTGGGGATACTGGGAGCTGCTATGTTCAATTTGTGCAGTTAAACATGTTGAACATGTCGATCCGCATCGGGAGCGTTATGTCAAACGTGGTGAGGGGATAGGAATCCGGCAGAGGATGTGGCGGGAAGGGGCGCAACTCACGATCCAAGGAGACTATCGAGGAGGGCCATCAGGACGCCGAGGATGACGGCGATGATGCAGCAGAGGAGATAACAGCCGCAGCCCTGGATGAAACAGCTTTTGGCCGTGCTAACCGTCTCGTCGAGACTGCGGGATGAGATTCAACCCCACCAATAGCGTGTGAAGGAGTGCCCCCACCACACCCAGCACGACCCCTAGCACACACAGGAGTAGATACCAGATGCAGCCTCGGAAAAGGCAGTCCGCTGCCTTTGCTACGGTCTCATCCAAAGTCAGATCGAGTTCAACTCCCGCATCCTGCACATTGTCCTGCTGCATCAGGCGGGCGATGAACTTCAGGGAATAGAAGACGGCCAGTACGATCAATATCAGGATGATGAACTCCATCCATTATCCCTCCTCCTCTGCCGCTGATGCTTCCAGATGCGCTTGAGGGTTGCGGATGCGCTTGATGGCCGTGTCGGTGTCGAGGATCCGCAGACCGTAGTAGCCATCGGTCAGCGAATCGGTCCGCAACTGCACGATGACCTGATGCTGCATCTGGATGTCCTCGCCCCGCAGCCTGGCGGGCACCTGAAACCAAGCATTCATCGTGGCCGTGTGCACCAAGCCCCACAGGGCCCTGGCACCGAGACCGGAACGGGCCGCCTCAGCGACGATCATCTCGATCAGTGGCTCGCTGAATTCGAACTCGAAGCGCAACTCCTTGGCGAGCGCCTGTTGGGTCTGGATGGGACCGTCCGCAGCGTCGCAGAGGATGCCACGGAGTGCGTCAAGGGAGAGCGGCTGCATCACCAGACATTTTTCTAAGCGCCCGACGAGTTGGCGATTCAGGCCCCAGGCGATCAAATCCTCGGGGTGAGCCCGACTCAGCAGGTCCGGCGACGGTTCCTCACGGTGGGAGTCTACGGGCGCTCCCAATCCCACTCTGCGGGGCCCTCGAAGCCGCTGTTCGATGATCTCATCGAGTCCCTCGAATGCCCCTGCCGCCACGATCAACAGATGGTCGGTGCGAACCGGGATGCGCATCCGGTAGGGGCCATCCTCGCCGTTGCCGCCCATCTCCACCATCACGGTTCCGCCAGAGATCAACTGCAGGAGGGAATCCTGAGCGCCGCTGCCGGTGACGTCACGATTGGCGGGGCCACCGGAACGGCCGACTGTCGTCCTCCTCTTGTCTATCTCATCGATCATCAAGATCCCATGTTCGGCTGCAGGGACGTGGCGATCTGCGGCCAGCAGCAGGCCACGCACCCAGTCGGCGGCGGACTCCCCAACGTATCCCTCCTCGGTCAAGCGGGTTGCGTCGGCGATGTAAACGGGTAGGCCAGTCACCCGGCCGATGGCCCGGATCAGAGTCGATTTGCCGCAACCGCTGGGACCAATCAGCAGCGTTGGAGAGATGTGCCATCGGCTGCTGAATGGTCCCCAGTCGCCGGTGTGACGACGGCACCTTACGAGGTGCTGATAGACGGCGACAGAGAGCGTATCCACCGTCGAGTCCTGTCCGATGCAGTAGTACCTGAGGTTGGCTGCGATTTCGGGGGGCGTGAGGTCGAGGGAACAGGCCTGACGCAGCCGGTCCTCCGCCTGCTTAGTACGATCCTCAGCGCCCTCGCTCATAGCGTAGACCTCCTCTC
>SLMF01000092.1 GCA_007133715.1 Planctomycetaceae bacterium | reverse complement strand
TGCCGGATCACCCGCCCACGGATCCCAGTCCGGATCGCCCACACCAACCCCCGCGGGCAAAGCGCCAGCCAACCAGAAATCCTCCGCCAGTCCCGGCGAAGAGCGGACCGATGCCGCGGGCACCCCGGCCGTTACGACCCGCAGACCCAGCAACGCCTGCCGTGCTGCACCGGTCTCGTCCCGGATCTGCACCGTCCCACGAATCTCCCCGGCCGCGGAAACCGTTTCCCAACCGTCCACCGCAATCTCCAAACGCTGCTGCGGAGGACGGTAGAAGTAGCGTTCCGCCACGCGGCGCGGCGAACCTCCCGCCAAATCGTCGGCCGTCACATGAATCACCCCGACCGCCGAACTGGCCAACGGCATCTCCACCGCCTGCTCCCAAACGTCTGTTCCCACAGCCGTCCACGAATCGGACAGCAGCTGCCGACCTACCACCCGACCTCCGCAGGCCGCTGCCAACATCAGTTGTTCATCCCCCCGCGTCGACCGGACGGTCAACTGCAACGGCTCGCCCTCAGGTACCACGGCAGACGTGGCGGTCCAAGTCACCTCATGCGACGGCCAAACGTCCGGAAATCGCGGCTCCTCCCGCACACCGGCCGGGTGAGTCACACGCAAACGATAGGCCGCCCCTGACTCGGGCACCAGTTCAAACACGCCTCGTCCCGCGTGCCGGGTCTGCAGACTCGCAATCTCCCGGTCCTGCTCATCCAGCAGGTGGCCTTCGAACGAAAACGGATGGCCCGTTCCCTCCACGGCGTGAAAGTACACCCGGTTCGGCAGCCCCGCGACCAACGAGCCGGATTCAGGGTACAACGACACGCGGATCGTACCGTCCGCCAAGGAAAGATCGGACGCCCACGGCTCCGGCTCGCTCCGGCTGCCCGAAGAGAACGACGTTCCGACAATCAACTCGCGCCGGGTTGCGGAAAACAGACCGTCCGGACTCAACACCACCCCCTGATAAGAACCCTCGGGCAAACTCGCGGGAATCCGGTACTCGCCGTGAACGACGCCCTGCTCCGTGATGCCCTCCTGCAGCGACCCGGGAACCCGTCGATCGTCGGCGTCCCGTAACTCGAAGCGGACACGCACTTCCTGCTCCCCACGCCGCCCGTCCGACGCCAGCGTGACCGTCCGGTAACGCACCGTTTCACCAGGCACAGCTTGAGCCGGTTCGACCAGCAGATGCGTTGCCAGCGGAGGGGGATGAACGTCGAAAGTGTGCGAAACCGGCTGCAGATCCTCCCAACCTGCCGTTCGCACCTCCCAACGACATCGGCCCGCATCGATGAACGCCGGAACGGCCAGCGGCAAAAAACCGTCCTCGCCGCTCGAAACCTGCTCTTCCACCAGCAGCTGGTCCGAATCGGTGTACAGGAGATAGCTCACCGTAGCCGATCGCGGCTGGCCATCTCGTCCTCGAGTCAGAACCGCCATCTCGTAGGATTGATTGGCAATCTTTTGTGGTGACCCCAGTAAGTGGAGTTCGACGGCCGAAGCCTCGACTCGCTCGCGAGCGGTTTGGTAGGTGCCGGGGCGGAAGGGCGAGTTGGGTTTCAGATAGGACCAGCCGACGAAACCGACCAGCAGCAGGGCGGCCAGCCGGAGCAGGCGGGTCCCCAGCTCGCTTCCCCGCGCCGCGCTCCCACGATTCTGCCGGTTATCCGTGCTGGCCGGCCGCGCGGGCCCCTGGTCTTGACGCTCGAGGGCAGCCAAACGGGTGAAGTCCAGCGGGGATGCTTCCCAGCGTGCCGCTTCCGCCACGATCTCCGACTGGCGCCGAATCTCCGCATATTGGCCTGACCAACGCGGATCACGCTCGATCTGTTGCTGCAGCGCACGGGCTTCGTGCTCCGGCAGTAGCCCGTATACCAGTTCCCACATCTGTTGTTGACGTTCTTCGTGGGGGTCCATCACCTGCCCCTTACGGCTCTTTCCGATTTCGTATTGCTGGTTCGTGTTGGGTCGCTGTTGGTTACGTCTCGGGAAATCAGGTTCGGGCGGTCAGGAGCCGGCGCAGGTGCTGCAAGGCTTGGCGCATGCGGGTCTTGGCCGTGCCGGTGGGGATATCCAGAGTGGCGGCGATCTGTTCGTACGTCAGTTCCCCATTTTGCCGGAGCAAGAACACTTCGCGCTCCTCGATCCGGAGTTCTTGGATCGCTTGGCGCACGCGAAGCAGTTGTTCGCGATATTCCAACCGGATCTCCACCGCCACCTCCGAGCTGGGCACGTCGGTTTGTGCCTCGGACCAGGGTTGTCGATGCCGTCGCCAAGCGGTTTGCCGCAGATCGCGGGCCGTATTCATCGCCACGCGAAACACCCAGGCCTGCAGGTTGTCCAGTTCGGCCACACGCTCTCGGTGCCGCCAACATTTGACAAACGTGTCCTGCAACGCATCTCGAGCATCCTCGTGGTTACCCACCATGTGGTAAATTAGACCCAGCAATTGGGACTGGCATCGCGCGAAACACTGTTCCAGTGCCTCCCCACCGGACGCGTGTTCGACCGCCGTCGGTTCGCGTGCCCCTGTGTCCACCCTGCTCGCTTTCTGAAGAAATAGACGGAAAACACGGGTCTTCGGATTTCCCGCAGTTTGTTTTTTACCATAAACGCGATGGGAATTTCAGACGCTTACGGGGGCCTGCCGTTCCCGGTCCAAACATGGTTTAATAGCGGTATGTGGCCGGAAACCGAAAAAACAGATCAACTGCTGGTCGGTGCACGTGACGGGAATGTCTCGGCGGTGAATCGTTTGCTGGATCGCCACCGAGCGGCTGTTCACCGCATGGTTCGCATCCGTTTGGATCAGAAGATCCAGCGCCGCGTGGATGTCAGTGATGTCGTGCAGGACGTGATGCTCGAAGCCAATCGCCGTTTGCAGGAGTATTTGGAGAATCCGGTCATGGCGTTCCATCTGTGGATTCGGCAGATTGCCCGCGATCGGATCATTGACGCGCACCGGCGTCATCGCGTTTCGGCGCGGCGGAGCGTGGATCGGGAACAGGTTTTGGCGGCGCAGGGCGAGGATCCGGCCAGTGTGCGGTTGGGGGCCGAGTTGCTGGACCCGCGTTTGACACCGGCCGCCGCGGCGACTCAGCGGGAAATGGCCCGGCGGGTGGAACAGGCAGTTGGCGAATTGGGGCCGCAGGACGGCGAGATCATTGTGATGCGGCATTACGAACACCTTTCCAATCAAGAGGTCGCTCAGGTGCTGAACCTGACGGAGGCGGCGGCCAGTATGCGCTACTTGCGGGCCATCCGCCGCCTGAGAGGACTGCTGGGGGAACCGGCGGTCGCGCCGTAACGGGAAAATGACCTGCACAACCCAGGTCCTTCAAAAAAGAAAGGCACCCTCCACCCGAGGGCACCCACGGATGTCTCAGCCCGTGACCGGACCGATCTCGATAGACGAAGAGCGACTGGCCCGCCTGCTATCGGAACTGACCGACGCCGTCCAGCGTGGAGAAGCGGTGGATTTCGAGTCAGTTTGTCGGGAACATCCGGATCTGGCGGACGAGTTGCGACGTCTGTGGGGGGCAGTCATGCTGGCCGATGCGGTGGGCAGTGAAGCCGGGCAGAGCGGCCTGCAAGAGCCCGTTCCCAATGCGGACGATGCCGAAACGACCTTAAAGGTTCCCTGCCGTTGGGGACCATTTGAACTACTCGAAGAAGTCGGACGCGGGGGGATGGGGATCGTGTATCGCGCCCGCCAAATGAATCTGGGACGCGAGGTGGCCGTCAAAATGATCCTGCGAGGGCCCCTGGCCAGCGGCTCGGATCGCCAGCGGTTTCGTGTCGAGGCGGAGGCGGCTGCCGGCTTGGCGCATCCCCATATCGTACCGGTGTACGAAGTCGGCGAACTCCAGGGGCGACCCTACTTCAGCATGAAATTCATCGCCGGACACACGCTGCTGAATCGACTGGCCGCTCAACCCCTGCCCGCACGCGAGGCGGCTCGGCTCCTGGCTCGTGTCAGCCGAGCGATCGACTATGCCCACGCTCAGGGGCTCTTGCACCGCGATCTGAAACCCTCCAACGTCCTGATCGACGAGCACGGTGAACCGCATGTCACCGATTTCGGATTGGCCAAACAGATCCAACAGGTGACGCAATTGACCCAGACCGGGGCGGTGGTTGGCACCCCGTCCTATATGGCACCCGAACAAGCGGTGGGCGACCGGGGCGAGGTGGGCCCGGCCAGCGATGTCTATAGCTTGGGCGCGATCCTCTACCACATGCAAACCGGACGCCCCCCTTTTCAAGCGGCTTCCGCAGTCGATACCGTGCTGCTGGTCCTCGAACAAGAGCCGGTGCCGCCGCGGATTCTCAATCCCAAAGCGGATCGTGACCTGGAAATGATCGCCCTCAGGTGCCTGCAAAAACCGCCCGACTTGCGCTACGCCAGCGCCGG
>SLMF01000076.1 GCA_007133715.1 Planctomycetaceae bacterium | reverse complement strand
GATACCGATCGTCAATTGACCGTGGATCGGCTGCGAACCCTGGTTGGCCACTTCCACCAGCACGGCATAACGTCCCGGTTCGAACGGCATCGGGCGGGCGGCCAGACGCGTGATGGCAGCATGGTGCGGTTGGCCGGTCAGCAGGACCAGGCGCACATCGGGCTCGGCTGCCAGCTCCGCAGCCTGTTCGAAGGCCCCGTCGGTCAGCACCACGATCTCCGGGTTCGGCTGATCCTGCAAGATGGCCCGCGCCATGCGGACCGCTTCCGCCACTCGCGGCGGTCCCGACGGCGACTCCAATGCCGCCCACGCCGCATGCTGCGCCGCCACGGGCTCGCCCAACCGCGTCAAGATCCGCAGCGGCGTACCGGCTGCCAGGATGGCCAGACGGTCCTCGCCCCGCAAATCGTCGATCAGCAGCGCCGCCTGCTCGCGCAACAAGTCGAACCGCGACGGCCGGACGTCCGCCGCCAGCATGCTGGCCGAGGTGTCCAAGACCAGCACCAGCGACCGGCGGCGCGCGGCCTGCTCCAGGCGATACGGACCGGCCAGCGCCAGGACCAGCAGCAGCAGGGCCAGCACGTGCAGTGCGGCAGAGAGGGCGGGTCGCAAGCGGGAGGCCAGGGAGCGGCGGGCCAAGGCTCGCTGCCACAGCGCGAACGTGGCCACGGGCTCGGGCCGCCCCGCCGTTCTCCACAGATACAGGACAACCACCCCTAAGGCCGCCACCGACCACACGAACGCTCCGGGATACTCGAAACCCATGCCCGTCATCTCCATCCCGCCCGCATTCGGCGGGTCGCCGTGCGGATCATGGCCAAGACCGCCTGTTCGATCGGCACCGCGGTGCGGGTCTGATGCCAGCCGATCCCGCGGCGGGCGCAGAAGCGGAGACAGCCGGCATGGAATTCCCGCCAGACCTGGCGATAGTTGCGCAGATCCGCCCCGTCCAGCACCACAGAACGCGTGTTGCCGCGACCGACGTCGTACAGCTGTACGGGTCCGGAGAGCACCGGCTCCGCCTCGCCCGCGTCGATCACTTGCAACAGATACGGCTGGAACCCGCGTGCGACCAGCTGGTCGACCGCCCCTTCGAAACCCGCCGGATCGAAGAAATCGCTGATCAGGATCAGCAGCCCGCGGTGGGGGCGGCGGCGGACGAAGGCGTCGACCACCGCCCCCAAATCCACTCCCTCCGGCTGGACCGATAAACCTTCGAGGAAACGCAACAGACCCGGCAACTGCGAACGCCCCCGTGCCGCACGACGCTCGACCAGTACCCGATCCGTGACACCGGCCAGACCCACCCGGTCCAGACCGCTCAACGCCATTGCCGCCAAGGCGCCTGCCAACTGCCGCGCCACATCGAATTTGACCGGCGTGCCCAACTGCATCCCGGCGGAACAGTCGACCAGCACGTCCACCACACGATCCTCGCTGCCCCGGTACTGCCGCGTCCGCAGTTCGTCGGTACGGGCGCACAGTTGCCAGTCGACGGCGCGGAAGTCATCGCCGCTGGTATAATCCGCATGACCCACAAATTCGCTGCCGCCCGCCCAGCGGCGATCCAGGCGGCGTCCCAGGAATCGCGCGCCCCAAACACGCTGACCTTCGTCAGCCAGATACGCGGCACATTTGCGAAATCGAGCGTCGAACAGCGTCATCACTTCACGGCATCCAGAATCTCGGACAAAATCCCATCCACCCCCGCATCGGACGAGTGGCCTTCGAAATTCAACACAACCCGGTGCCGCAGCGCGGGAACCGCCAGGCGGCGAACGTGTTCCGGCGCGACCTCGGACCGACCGTCCGCCAGGGCCGCGACCCGCGCCGCCAACAGCATCGCCCGCCCACCCCGCGGACTGGAACCACGCAGCACCAGCCGCCGCGTGGCCGACGGCGCCGAAGCATGCTGCGGATGCGTCGCCATCACCAGATTCGCGGCCAGCTGGAGAGCCGCCGACGAAATCGGCAGCGAACGCACGCCCTGCACCAGAGCCGCCAGACGTGAACGGTCCAGCACCCGGGTCGGCGCCGGTGCCTCGGACGCCGTGCTCCGCAACAAGATCTCCGCTAACGACTCACCCTCCGGCTGGTCCAGCCGGATTTGAAAGAAGAACCGGTCCAGCTGCGTCTCGGGGATCGGGAACGTGCCTTCGATCTCCCCCAGACTCTGCGTGGCAATCGTGAAGAAAGGCACCGGCAGACGGTAACGCTCGTTCGCCACACTCACCGCCTGCTCGTCCAACGCCTCGAACAACGCAGCCTGAGTCTTCGGCGTAGCACGATTGATCTCGTCCGCCAGCAGCAGGTTCGTGAACAGCGGACCCTGTTGGAATTCGAACCGCCGCCGCCCCCCCGACTCCATGATCACGTACGTCCCGATGATATCGCTGGGCATCAGATCCGAAGTGAACTGGATCCGCCGATAATCCGTTTCCAACAGCTCGGCCAGCGTACGGCCCAACAAGGTCTTGCCCACCCCCGGCGGGCCTTCCAACAACACGTGCCCTCCGCCCAGCAAGGCGGCCAGCGTCAGGTCCAACGCGGACTCTTGACCCACCAGCACCGAGCCCAGCGCGTCACGCAGCTTCCGGTAATCGGCGCGGAGTCCTTCCCCATCCCATGCTTGTTCGCTTGTCGCGTCGCGGCTCATCGTGCGGGCACCTCCGGATGACTCATTCGAAATTGATAATCTGTGGGCATTCACAGCTCCCAGGCACGCAGGACTTGGGACGCGTGCCGACGAACCGCCAGACTCTCGTCACGCAGCCCGCCACGCAACAGGGCCAGGGCTTGGCGATCGTCCGGCTCGAAGAACAGACAGGCGAACACGCGGTAGGCCGACGCCCGGACCTGCGGATCGCGATGCTCCATCGCCGCAAACAAACGACTGCGCAGCGCATCATGCCACGCCACCAGTTGCGGACTGGCCAACTCCTCCGGCAAATAGGATTCGACTCGGACCAGCGTCTCGATCGCTGCCCGACGCGCCAACGGGTCCGGGCCGCCCGCGGTTTCCAACAAGGCGGGCAGCGCTAACAGTCCCAGCTGAGCCAGGGCGTGCTGCGCCGCCTGCCGCACCGCATCCCGCTCGTCCGCCAACCGGGCGACCAGCGGCGGAACGGCAATCCGCAGCACCCGCCGACCGGTGGCCTGAAACGCCTCCGGCTCGCTCTCCGGCCGGTAAAACAACTCCTCCCGCAAACGGCCCAGCAGCTGCCCCAAAGCATAAGCCGCAGCGCGAGCCGCGTCGGCGTCCGCACCCCCAAACGCCGTAGCCAGCGGCTCCAGCTGCGAAGGACCGAGACGAACCAACACGTCGGCCGCCGCCCGCCGTACATCCGATTGAGGATGCTCGAGAGCCGCAATCAGCCGGTCGCCAACAACGGCTGCCGACGAACCCACCTCGCCCAATGCCATCACCGCTTCGTATGCGGCCGCTTCCGAGGGCTGGACCATCGCCGCGAGAAAACCAATCATCTCCGACCGACCCGCGATCCGCCACAAAGCCAGCGCCGCCTGCACACGATACAGCGGATCCTCGTTCTCCAACGCCCGTTCCAAGGCCGGAACCGCCGCCTCGGCCGCCGGACCGATTCGCCCCAATGCCCGCGCCGCCAACCAACGATAGGTCCGCAAAGCACCATAATGCGGATGCTCCCGCGGCAGGTCCATCGGGGCCACCATCGCCGGGACCGACTCCGCAGCCTCCGCTCCGATTCGCCCCAAAGCATCAACGGCCGCGTGACGCACCTCGAGCGACGGCGAGCGGAGCGCACGCGTCAGCTCCTCCCGAGCTACCTGGGCCGAATCGCTCAAATAACCCAGCGCCGCCGTCGCCGCCCGGCACTCCGCTTTGTCCTGTTCCGTGTCACCTTCCAAGTGGGTATCCAGTACCCGCCCCCATTGGACTGCCGTGCGACCGGCAAATCGCGCTTCCTCCGCGAACACCGCCCACTCGGCGACCCCAGACGCCATCCCCAGCAGACACACGGTCAACCAGCACACCCAGCTCACGTCTGCAAATCCCCCTACTTGGTACACGAAATGGCGGAACCAACCGCCGTAACCAGTATGCTCCACGCAACCCGTTGCGACCAGCGGCCCGTTCCAAGAACACGACTACTCGCGACCGTCGTCGTCCGATTATTCCCCCCGGAACCACGCAAATCCCCCCCAACTGAACCAACGCGGCACGATGTCTCGGAATCACTGCCTCACCCTCCGATGGCTGCCAGCCGCACGTACCTACCGCGCGCGGGCAGGTTTGTCGTAGAACGGATTTCAATCCGTTTCGCAGGCGGGGTACTCTTGTTTCTTCAAGATGGGCGGGGTAGCCCGATCGTGGGCCTTGACCGTATCACACGGGAAACAAGCGCCCCGTGCCCCACCCTCGCATGGGTTTTACGGTTCACGGT
>SLMF01000058.1 GCA_007133715.1 Planctomycetaceae bacterium | reverse complement strand
CCGGTTGCAACGCCGAATACTCCTGGCCAGGTTTCATCTGACTCACGTACATCTCGCTGGCATAGTAGACCAGACGCTGCAACAGCCCGGCACCGACGGCCACCTGCATCTCGATGTTCAGCCATCGACCCGTCGAATCGCGAGCCCGGATGTCCAATACAACGAGCTTGTCGTCGGCAAACTCCTGATAACTGAACGGGTTCAGCAGTTCGACGTGGACGATCGGCTCTTCACGCTGCAGGATCGCATTCAGCAATCCGAGCAGGACGGGAAGATTCTCCGGGCTGCCGAAGACCTTCTTGAACACGAAATCGACGGTTGGCTTGATTCCCAGCGACATGGCATTTCGGACCTCAGTTCAGGTTCATCGTTCCCACGCGGAAGTGCGGGAAGAATAGGCGGGGACGTACCAGGGTATCTTCTACATCGCCGGGCTCCTTTCGCCCGAAGCTGCTCACAGTCCGGCCAGCGGCGCCAGATGCTCCAGACTCTTCGCCGCCTGTTCCGGGGTGCCGCATTCGACCGAGAACACAATGTCCCGCGGGCACTTGTCCTGCACGATCCCGATGATCCGCGCCCAGTCCAAGACGCCTTCACCACAAGCGCACCCAACCGGCGTGCCCGTCACCTTGCCCCGCTCGGCATCCGAGTGCGAGGTCGAAATGTCTTTGGCATGCAGATGCACCAGCCGCTCGGCCACCCGATCCAACCAAGCGTAGACATCATGGCCACACAGGTAGGCGTTGCCCGTGTCCAGGTTGATCCCGATGGCCGGCGAATCGACCAGATTGTAGATCCGGTCCAAACCGTCGGGCGTACGCGAGTACTGGGCATGCGGTTCCAAGCCGATTTTCACACCCCGCCGTTCGGCGATAAAAGCCGCTTCTTGCAACGTGTACTTGATCAGCACATGATCTTCTTCTTCCGACGTCCACTTCGCCTTGATGCCCTCGTCCGTGTTGATCACTGGCACACCGATCTCGCCCGCCACCCGAACCGCCAGCTTGATGTACTCGCCATGCACGTCGGGGCGGCCCAGCGGCCCGTGCGACTGCAGACCGGAAATCGTCAGGCCCGCTCGATCGCAAAGCTCCTTCATCTCATAGGGATCGTCGAACAGCGAAACGGTGTGAAAGTAGCCTGCCAAACACATCAGTTCGCGGCCAAAGTGCACCATGGGCTCGAAGTACTTGTAGCCCATCTCGGCAGCCTTCTCCACAGCCCACTCAAACGGCTTGTCCGAACTGCGCGAAAACTCGGCATTCAAGCCGACATAGACCTTACCCATCGTGTTACCTTTCTGAGTTGAGAGGGAAGCAGATTATCGTCACGCGGGTTCATGGTAACGGCTGGTTGTCTCGCGGGAAACAGGCGGTAGCCGGAAAACCTGCCCGTGTCTTGGCCTAGAACCCATACCGAATCAGCTCTTGTTGCCGAAATCGCCCTAGATACGTAGGCTGCACCGAGCAGTTTGCGCAATTCGCGACACGTTTTTTCGCAGTGGTTGCCAGAGCCGCCTCGGACGCACGGAAAATTGCTCTGGACTCCCCACCGCCTTTCTGGCACACTTCCCGCCACTTGTCGACGGGCGCGCCGCGCGTGCCCGGTAGTCCACTGGCTTTGTCACCATCAAGGAGGTTTTGCCGTGAGTCGTACACGGTTGACCTGGGGGCTCGGTTTCCTCTTGTTCGGGATTGTCGTTTACCCCACGCGGGCCGAAGAATATTTCTGGCTGCAGGAACCCTTTGCCGAGGCACCGTGCTGGCAGCCGGAACCCTGGATCCTGCCGACTCTCGAACCGGAGCCATCCGAGCTGGTTCTTCGCGGCCAAATGCCGGGTGCCGGCGCATGGCGACGGGTCTCCGAAGGAACCCGCAGTGTCTCCCGAGGCACTCGGGACTTCTTCTCCCGCACCTACGATGCCCTCACCCCTTGGGAAACGGAAAACCAGCGCCTGCGGCGCCAAGCGGCTCAGCGATCCGGACGCCGACCCGAACCCCGCTCGATCTGGAGTCGCATGTTCGCCAGCGAACCGGAGCCCCGGTCCCCCCAGACGGTGAGCGAGTGGCTATCCCAGCCACGACCGTAGACAGACATCCTTTTTTATAGGGGATTTCGTGTGTCGGTGGGTGGCATTGCAACCGCGTTTTTCGGAACAATCCGCGTCAACGGCACACCGGCCCCGCAGCGGAATGCCGTTTGCTTGCTTTGTTTATCTTTCCCATGTTATGATGGCATGATAGATTTGCCTGAAGGAAACATTTCTCCGCAGTGTGGAAGGTTGAGGTAGTCCAATGGTTTGGCGACAACGGCGGATGCTGGTTCTGGCCCTCTCCGCGGCAGCGTGGCTGGCCGCAGCTCAGGCGCACGCGCAGCAAGGTCAGGGCGTGGAAGTGGATGCGGCGGGCGTGTTGCGGACGCGGGTCGTCCACGACCCGACGGGCATGTTGGGGCGACAGCGGTTGGCGGCGGCGCGAGCCAGTTTGGACCCCGAGATTGCGCGCCCCAGTCCCCTGCGGATGGTCTCGCTCACCCGTCTGGAACGCCTGGCCGCCGAACACATGGCGACCGGGCAAGGGCTGCCCGACGACATGCGCTATCTGGCCGGACTCACCCGCCTAAGCCACGTGTTCATCTATCCCGAGACCGGAGAAATCGTGATCGCCGGGCCAGCCGAAGGCTTCGTGCCCGACATCACGGGCCGAGTCGTCGGCATGCAGACCGGGCGAGCGGTGCTGCAACTGCAGGACCTGGTGGTCGCCCTGCGGGCTTACCCGCCTGGTGCAACACAGATGCCAGCCCTGGTGGTCTCGATCGACCCCAGCCCGGAAGGGCTGGAGCGGATGCAGCAGTTTCTGCTGCAAGTGGGCGGGAGAGCGCTCCCCGGAGACACCCAGCAGATCGTGAACGGTTTGCAGGAGAGTCTGGGCCTGCAGACCGTACGGATCGAAGGCGTCCCCGCCCGCACCCATTTCGCCCAAGTAATGGTGGAAGCCGATTATCGGATGAAATTGATCGGCATCGGACTCGAAGAACCGCCGGTGCGGATCCCCAGCTACGTCTCGCGGGCCAATCCGCGCGACGTCTCGCGCAACGCCTTGCAACGCTGGTACTTCACCCCGAACTACGAATGCGTGAAGGTCAGCGAAGACGAACTGGCCATGGAACTGGTCGGCGACGGGGTGCAATTGGTCGGTGAAGATCAGTTGGTTCAGGCGGGGGGCGAGCGAGTGGTTTCCGGCCGGGTAGATCGGGCCAGTCAGGCATTTGTTCAAGCGTTTACCCAGCGGTATCCCGAGCTGGCGGCCCGCGAACCCGTCTACGCCCAACTCCGCAATTTGATCGACATGGCCATCGCCGCCGCCTTCATGCAGGAATACGACTATTACGGTCAAGTCGGCTGGCAAGCGGAAGTGTTTCGTGACGAGCAGCGGTTCCCGGTGGAAACGTATCCCGAGCCGAAGCAGGTCGAGACGGCGGTGAACGCGGTTTGGCGTGGCAACACGCTGATGACGCCGATCGGCGGCGGGATCAGCATCCGTCCCGAACTGGCGCTCCAATCGGCCCGTCTTTTAGCTGACGAAAACGGTCTGCTGGGTACCCTGCGTCAGGAAATTGATCGCGAAGACCTGGACCCCGAACGTTGGTGGTGGGACTGACCCACGTACCTCCGTCCCTCTCAGGCCCCGTTGCTGCCCTCTGGCCGGGGCCTTCCACGATCCGCTTTACTACTAATATCCAAGATCGTTCATTCTTTGACAAAGTGAGCGACCAACGGGAGCGGACCAATGCCAGTCGAGCGATCGCTCGAATTTGGTTGGCGGCCCAGCCGCCCCGGTAGTCCAATCGCGGAGAGGTGCGCCCCTCCCGCCGTTACTGCCACTTGCGCACCGTCTCGCAAAGTATTTTATCTGGGAACCCCTGACGATGAGCATCCGGAACGCACACACCGACGTTGCCCCCGTCCGTGCCTGCTTGGCAAGCCTGCTGCTGATGGTGCTGGCAGCCGGTTTGTCCCGGGGCGATGTGGAGCCCTTGGAGCCGCCGTGGTTTCCCCGCGCACCTCGGATGCCTGAACCCGCAGGACGGGTAGTGCATGTCGAAACGGTGGCGGAACTGCAGCAGGCGGTGGCTCAGGCGCAGCCGGAGACGACGATCCTGATTGCCGACGGTCACTATCGGCTGCCCCGCTATTTGGAGATCACGGCGGATCGGGTCACCTTGCGAAGCCGCTCGGGCAATCGGCACGCGGTGATCCTGGATGGTCAAGCCAGCCGGCATATCGAGCTGATCGGGATTCGCAATGCGCGAGGTGTCACGATCGCCGATTTGACGGTGCAGAACGTGGTGGCCAATGGGATCAAGCTGAACAATGACACGCCCGTGCATCAGGTCACGATTCGCAACTGTGTGATCCGGAACGTGTGG
>SLMF01000508.1 GCA_007133715.1 Planctomycetaceae bacterium | reverse complement strand
GTTGCATCCGCCCAACACCACGGTGGGAGATCGCCCCTCGCAATGGTGCATCAACGATCCGCCGCGGCGGCCCTGCGCCAGCGGCGGAAATCACGTGGTCAGCGTACGCAGTCATCATCCTGGCGGGGCGCACGTGGCGTTGGCCGACGGGACGGTCCGCTTTGTTGCGGATGAGGTCGATATGACGACGTGGTGGCGGCTGGGCGAGCGGAGTTCGGAACAGCCGATTGGTCAGTGGTGAGCGGGCGCACGGGGCGCCCCGGTTTTTTTGCATCTGTGGTTTTTCAGAGGAAGGTGTGCGACGGTGAGGCAATCACGAACATGGCAGTTGCTGGGAGGAGGGCTGATCGGTCTCATGCTGAGCCTGTCGGGCTGTGGCGAGGCCGATGATCGGCCGCTGGTTTCGGGATCGGTGACTCTTGATGGAGATCCGGTACCCGAAGGGGAGGTGATGCTGGTGCCGACGGATATGGCGGTGGCTACGGATGCGGGGCCGATCCAAAACGGGCGGTACCGGGTGCGTACGACACCGGGGGCCAAGCGGGTGATGATCTACTGGGAGCGGGATCATCCGACGGACAAGATTCCCGGTCCTGATCCTGGGGTAATGGTGCCGCGGGCCCAGCAGCTGATCCCGGCGCGTTACAATGACGCCACGGAATTGGAGGTCCAGGTCCAGCCGGGTGCGAACACGTTCGATTTTGCGTTGGAGTCGGAATAGTCTGGCGGTGCAGTTGTTTTGTTTTTTTTTCGTTGTGTTTTCGAGGAGTGCAGGATGAGTACGAATGAAACGGGGTATCCGGCGGGTTCGTCATCCCGGCGGGCATTTTTGCAGACGACGGGTCAGGTGGCGGCGGGTTCGGTTCTGGCGGGGATGGGGGTGCCGCGGGTGCATGCTGGGGAGGACGCGACCATCCGGCTGGCTTTGATTGGTTGCGGGGGGCGTGGGACGGGCGCGGTGAGCGACACGTTCCGGACGACGGGCGGTCCTGTCCGGTTGCACGCCATGTCCGACTTGTTCGAAAGCCGTTTGAACGGCAGTCACGAGCGGCTTTCCGGTCAGTTTGCGGACCAGGTGGACGTGCCTCCCGAGCGGCGGTTTGTGGGGTTTGACAGTTACAAGCAGGCCATCGACACGCTCCGTCCGGGTGATGTTGCCTTGCTGACCGCCTTTGCCACCTTCCGCCCCTCGCATTTCGAGTACGCGGTGGAGAAGGGGGTTCACGTGTTTGCCGAGAAATCCTTTGCCGTCGATGCCCCGGCCACTCGCCGTTGGCTGCAGGCGGCGGAGCTTTCGGAACAGAAGAATTTGAAGGTGGGCTGCGGGTTCATGTGGCGGCATTCCCACGCCCGTCAGGCGGTGATCGAACGGATTCACGACGGGGCGATCGGGGATGTGCATACGATGCGGATCTACCGGCTGCAAGGCCCGGTGCATTGCCCGCCGGTCCCCGAAGGTGCCAATGAAATGCTGTTTCAGTTACAGCATGCCAGCCGCTTTACCTGGGTCAGCGGCGGTTTTTTCGTCGATTGGCAGTGCCACAATGTGGACGTAGCCTGCTGGACCAAGGACGCCTGGCCGGTGTCGGCCCAGGCGATGGGCGGGCGCTGTTATCCCCAAGCTGGCAGCTTCTTCGACCATTACACGGTCGAATACACGTTTGCCGACGGCACCAAACTGTTCGCCTTTGCCCGGCATATGAACAGCTGCTGGAACACGTATTCCGATTATGCCCACGGCAGCCAGGGTTCGGCGGTGATCATGACCAGTCTCCGCGACCCTCAGCCGCGGATTTACCAAGGGCATCGGATGGAGCCTGACGCTTTGGTCTGGGAGTACGGCCGGAGCGACAACAATCCGTACGTGACGCAGATGCAATTGCTGCTGGATGCGATCCGCAAGGACACGCCGCACAACGAGGCTCGCCGGGCGGGGGAAGCGAATCTGGCGGCATTGATGGGGCGCACGGCCGCCTATACGGGGGCCTACGTCACCTGGGACCAGATGTTGGAATCCGAAGTCCAGTTGGTTGCGAACGTGGACGAGTTGACCTTCGACTGCGAGCCTCCCATCCGGGCGGGAGCGGACGGGCGATATTCGCCGCCCTTGCCGGGGATGAACACCGAGATCTGACGCCCGCCTGCCTGATCCCCGGCGGTCAGTTTTTTTTTAACCCAGAGGAGAAGCGATGTCACGTTCGCCTAGTATCGTGCCCATCACGCGGCGGCGTTTTCTGGCCCATTCGGCAACCGCCGCAGCCGCCTGCGCCGTGTCCGGGGCGGCCGAACCCGAAACGCCCTGGACGATGCGGCTGTCCACCTCGTCCATCCATTTCATGACCCTGCCCCTCGAGCAGGCTTGCCAACGGATCGCCGAACTCGGTTTCGAAGCGATCGATATCTGGTCGCCGCATGCCGGCTGTCCCCACTTGGACGATGCCCAGGATCGGCTGGGCCCGGAGGGGCTGAAAGCACTGCTGGCCCGGCACAATTTGAAGACCTATGCCTGGTCGGTTTACCGGGGCGGCTTTGCCAAGTACGCGGAATTCATCGGAGCCATGGGCGGGGGCGTGGCCGTCCGCGGCAACACGGCCCGCCAGCCGCCCGCACAAATGCTGCCCCGCATGAAAGAGTTCGTGGCCTCGCTCGAGCCCGAGTTGGAGTTGGCCGAGCAGCATGATGTGCAGCTGGCGATCGAGAACCACAGCGGCCAGCTGATGAACAGCCTGGAATCGCTGCGAGCGTTCGTCGATCTGGCAGATCATCCGCGGCTGGGAATCGCGCTGGCCCCCTATCACCTGCAGCGGATCAACGCGTCGGTCGAGGAGGCGATCGCGATCTGCGGGTCCAAACTGCTGTTCTTCTACGCCTGGCAGGCCTACCCGGGCACGCAACAGCTGCCCGGCATCGGGCCCACCGACTTCAGGCCCTGGCTGGCGGCCTTGGCCAAAGTCAATTACGGCTGGTATGTCAATCCGTTCATGCACAACGAACCGGAACCGGAGGCGATGACGGCCGCCCTGCGCACCGCGCGCAACTACCTGTTGGAATGCGCACCTCGCATCTCCTGACTCACGACAACCTCTTGACGAGAAAGAAACCACCATGGACATCGGTGTCTTTCTGCTGATCGAACCCTTTGCAGGAGTCGAACGGCAACTGGAATGCGCCCGAGCGATGGGTTTTACCTGTGCCGATATCAGCGATACCAACTCGGGCGGCAGCCTGCTGGCCTCCGCCGGTTTCATGCCGACGGTCAGCCTGGATGGCAACCCCTTCGAAATCCGACGCCTGTTCGAGAAACATGGCGTCACTCCCTCGGCGGTGTGCGCGCATGCCATGCTGCTCGAGCCGAGCAACCCGGGGTTGTTCGGCACGGCCGAGATCATCAAGGCGCTCAAGTTTGCGGCAGCCATCGGGATCCCGGATGTGGTGACGACGGAGAACGATCCCCGTTCGGCTTGGGCCCAGAAGCTGTCTTACGAGCAACGGGTGCTGATCACGGCGGAGAAGTTGGCTGCGCCCGTGCAGGTGGCTGCGGACTACGGCGTCCGCCTGCTGTTGGAGCCGCACGGTCCGATCACCGGCTCGATCCGGGGTATCCAGGACGTGCTGGCGCTGCTGGGCGATCCCGCGTCGCTGGGTGTCAATCTGGACACGGGCAACGCCTGGCTCAGCGGCACGGACCCTGTGGAAATGGCCCGCGTGTTCCGGGACAAGATCCATCATGTGCATTGGAAAGACTTGTCGGCCGAGTGGGAACCGAAACGCGGCACGCTGCACGGCTGCGGTTTTTCGACCATTGCCCTGGGAGACGGGGTGATCGACATCCGGGGCGTGTGTGACGTGCTCCGGGACGCCCCGATCGCCAGTTCGACTCTGGAGATCATCGGTGCCGAGGACATCTTGAAGAAGAGCGTAGCGTACTTGCGTGCGAACGGGATGTAGGTTTTCGGCGCTGTCAGGAAAGGGGTCTGATTCTTTAAGGGCACACCGAGAACACAATGAACAGGGTGTGCCTGGAGGAAGCGCGACGAAGTAATCCTCGTCGATTCCCGGCTCGGCCTTGACGCGGCGCGCCACCGCGGGAGGGGCGTCCAGGTGCTCCACCATGTCCCAGTCATCATCCCAAAGCACACGGCCTTCCAGGCACTCGATCAACAGGTCCCACTGGCAATAATCCGGTTCGGCCAAGCCCAGGTCTGCCGTCAGGCCCAACTGGTGTCCGGCGGCCAACGCCAGTTCGCGCCAGGAGCGACTCTCCGGCAATCCGCCGTCACCGAACAATCCGCCGTCATCGCCATCAAGGGAGTAAGCACCCGGCCATGAGTTTCCTAACACAATGTATGACGGACACTCCTGTCCGTCGTGCGGGAAATGACGGACAGGAGTGTCCGTCCTACTTCTTTGGTTCCGTTAAGAAACCCGTGTC
>SLMF01000139.1 GCA_007133715.1 Planctomycetaceae bacterium | reverse complement strand
TGCTGCTGCTGGGAGCCAGCTTGCAGCCGCGAACGGCGATCGCTTGCGTGCTGGGCGGCATCATGATCGTGGCGCGGCCCAAATTGTTTCCCATCGTCCTGCTGATCGTCGGGGCGATGGCAATTCTGGAAAGCGTCGGCTGGCTGGTACGCCCGCTTTCCAAGCCGCGGAACCGGCGTTGAACGGACCCCGCCTGAAACCTACCTCCGCAGCAAATCGGGCCACAGCGAATCGCTGACCAACAGGCCCTCGCGGGTCAGTCGCAAGGTGCTGCCACGTCGCTCCAGCCACCCCGCGGCTTCGTAGCGAGACAACAGGTTGCCAGCCAATAGCTGGACGTCACAACCGGTCTCCTCATGAAATCGTTCCAGCTGCACGCCGTCCAGTATGCGCAACTGAAATACCAACCGCTCCCGCGCCTTGCTCTCCCGATCCAGTCGCTCACGCTCGACGACCGGCGAACGCCCGGCCAACACCCGCCGCACATAGGTCCGCGTGCTGGCATGGTTCACTTCCCGCACACCGTCCACATGGCGCGCGGCGGACGGACCGGCCGCGTAGTACTCGCCGCCCGTCCAATACACCGCGTTGTGCCGGCAGCGATGACCGGGACGAGCGAAATTGCTGACCTCGTAATGCTCCCAACCGCCCGAAGTCAATCGCTCGATGGCACCCACATACATCGCCCGCTGGCACTCCTCGTCCGGTAACTCCCACTCCCCCCGTACCCAAGGCGACCAGTAGGCAGCTCCTTTTTCCAAAGTGAGTGCGTACAGCGAGAGATGGTCCGGCTGCTGCGCCAAGGCCTGCTCCAGATCCGCTTGCCAAACCGCCAGCGATTCCCCGGGGATCCCGAACATCAGATCCAAAGACAACGTGACCGGGAGGCGGCGACAGCGGGCCAGACAGGCAGCCAAACTCGGGCCGCCATGCTCCCGTTGCAGAAAACGGAGCTTCGCGGCCTGAAACGATTGCACCCCCACACTCAAACGGTTCACGCCCGACGCAACCAGCAGATCCAACTTCTCCGCCGTCAAATCGTCCGGATTCGCTTCGATACTGAACTCGCACCCCGCCCGCCCGGGAAACCAGCGCCGCACGATTGCCAACAAATCTGCCAGCTCGCTCGGCCTCAGCTCCGTGGGCGTGCCCCCGCCCAGAAACAACGTGTCCACCGCACGCGGATGCGCCAGCCAGGACAGCTCACGCTCCAAAGCCGCCAGATAAGGCGCCACCAGATCGGGCCGCGCCGCCACTACCGCAAAATTGCAGTATCCGCAACGACGCTTGCAAAACGGAACATGAATATAGGCAGAACTCGGGATCATCCCGCCCCTCCGCCATCGAGTAACCCCACTGCCGAATAGGCGTCTTCAAGCCCTGCAATCATAACCACAAATGCAAGCGATTGTCCAGCATATCCGGAATCGCTTGCTCGACAAAGGCCCGGATCTGGCGGGAACTGTATCGCGTGCTGAAGTGCGTGGCAATGATCCGCTCGTTCTCAAACCGCAATCGACGCTCGACAAAGTCGTCCAAGTGCATGTGCCCGTGCTTGTGGATCTTGTCCTTCCGATGGGCCGGAGCCACAAAGGTCATCTCGGCGATCAGGATTCGCGTACGATACAGCTCGGGAGATCGATCGAGACCCGCCGGAGCACTGTCTCCAAGATAACCCAAAATCGGGACCCGACGCTCCTCGGTGATCTCGACTCCCGACAGTCGCAGGTCGCGAATCTGCTCGCCCGGCAGGTCCAGATACTGTTCTTTCAGCTTGTTTCGCCGCTCCCAAACAATGTAAGCCAGCGACGGCAGCGTGTGCTGGGTGCCGTGGGCCGTGACCACCGTCTCGCGGCTCAACGCGATTTCGTCGCCCGCCTCCACCGGCAGCAGTTCACATGGTAAACGCCCGCGATCCAACTGGCTGAAAGCCCGCAGCAAATGCTGCACCGGTTTCATGGCGTGAGCCGGCAAATAGATCGTGGGCGGCTCCATCTTCATCATCCGCCGTCGCGCAATGTACACCGGCAACGCGGCGACGTGGTCCAAGTGGGTATGGGAGATAAACCATGTCGACGTACCCATGAAATCCCAAGGCTGAGCACCCAGATCGAAGCCCAGTTTCAATTCCGGAATCCGCCAGTAGGTCTGAACGGCGGCTCGTGAATAGCCTTCAATGGTCAGATCGCCATGGGCGAGCTGTTTAACGGGAAGATTGCGAATCATGCAATGTCTGTCACTGTCTGTCGGGACGGGGGAAACGGCATGCCCAAAGTGTACGGAGCTGGCCGTGAAGGGAAAGGGGGGGGAAAGCTGGCCCGCGTGTCATCACGGGCGGACCGCAGTCGTGGCGAGTCGCGGTCGGGTACAACGAAACGGGCCCGGGGACGGGAACGTCCGAGCGTTTCAACGCTCCGCTAGCCGGTCCCGTGACGGTGCCGAGCCATCCAGTTCGGCCAAACGCGCGCGAATCGCTGCCTGCTGTGGACCGACCGCCCGTCGCAAAGCCATCTGATAGTAGATCCGCGCAACTCCCAACTGCCCTTCCGCTTCCGCCCGCCAACCTTCCGCATAGTAGCGTTCGACTTCGTCGGCGCGAGCGGCCGCCTGCTGTTCGGCCTGCTGCTGGAGCCGCGCCAAGGATTCCGTCCGATCCTTCCGAATCGCTGCCTGCGGTGCCGGGAGAGCTTCGTGCCGCGCGATGTTGCGAGTCAGGAAGGCTGCCCGCTGGGCGACCGCTGGATCGGTCGAGCGGCCACCCCCGAATTGATCGGGTGCCACCCTCTCCGTAGTACGTGGCGGATGGTCCCGAGAAATCCCGGTCTGCCGCAGTTCCTCCTCCTGCAGATCGATCACACGGGGCGTGACCGTCATCCCCATCGTCCCCAGCTCACGACCGATTCCCCGGTTCTGAAAGAGACGATTGGCCCCCGGAAGCTTGCTCAAAATCGGCACACCTCGCGTCGTACTGGCCTCAGCCGCTCGATGAATGCCCCCCAGATGCGCGGTGCCGCCATCCGGAACGGTCACGCTGGTGCCCACGGTGGTCCGATTGAAGGTCGGCAACTGGACCGTCGTCCGCTGCTGGGCTCCCGCACGCGTGTTGACAAGCAACAACCCTGCCAGGACGACAAACACTCGAATCTGAAACATGCCCTCACCTCCCGAGAATCCGCGCCGGGAATGTGTTCCCTTGCCCAGGCGCTATCTCATTCCGGCTTCGCAGGAACGGACCGGCCGAAAGGGTCCAAGCTCGCTGCACCGATCCTCCACTCTCTACCACTTTACCGCATCACGCCCCTAGTTTCAACGTGCGGTTCGACTCGCCAGCCGCCCATCGCGAGTGGCTTTTCATTGCGGGGTTGGTGCCCTTCATGGCACCAACCGCTACGTGCGAAGATGCGGGCGGTTACCCGGTCTGACCGGGGCTAGGAACGTTCGCCGTGTGGCACGATCGCCCCGTGCTGTTCCAGCAATTGGACAAGGCTGGGAAACGGTACATCGCGCGGTGTTGTGTCGGCTTTGGCGGCCAGGGCTGCCGCCGCTCCCGCCGCTTGGCCCATGGCCATGCATGGCGCCTGCACACGCAACGCGGAATTGGCGAGGCGATCGCTGGACACACACCTGCCGGCGACGATGAGGTTCCGGCTTTCTTTCGGAATCAAGGCGGACAACGGGACGGTTGCGACCGTGCCGGTGGTCAAGGGTTCGGGGCGAACGCCGGTTCGTGTGTGCAAATCGATCGGGTAAAAGGCGTAGCACACGGCATCGTCGAATATCCGGCCCGAGGTATAGTCGTCCACCGTGATCACCGTTTCGCCGTGGATGCGATAGCTTTCGCGGAAGCTGACTTCGGGCTGCAAATGCATCAGTCGCGTCTCCTCCTGGCGAATGATTTCCAGAATGACTTTGCGACCGCTCAGGTTCGCCGCAGTGACGGTGCGAGAGTTGGACGAATCGGCGCCGTGAACGTAGTGCCGCTGCCCTCGTTGTTGCAGCGGCGCACCACGTCTCCGACCGGGATCGTGGGCTTGGCCCAACTGGAACAGGATCGAACCGGGCTGGGTTTCTTCTTCGCGAAATCGCGGCAGATTCAACTTGCCGACCACCTCGGCCCCGCCCGTACAGTCGATGATCTGTCGGCAGAGAACTCGGCGGCGGGTTCCGAAACCGACGCAATCGACTTGCCAGCCCTGCGCGGATTGGGTCAGGGTGTCCGGAAACTCGTAGTAAGCAATCCGCACTCCCGCTTTCTCGCATTTCTCTTCGGCAAGCAAGGCGTAGAGAAACGGGTTGATCGGGACCTGATTCTGCCAATGCCGTGGAGGCACCCGGGAGAAGTCCGGGAGACTCCCGCCATCCAGTTCCACCGTTTCGCGGACCAGTTCCCAACCGATGCCGGCGATGATCTGTTTTCCCCAGGCATCGAACAGGCCGGGAAAGGC
>SLMF01000253.1 GCA_007133715.1 Planctomycetaceae bacterium | reverse complement strand
GTGTGGCCCGCAAGTCCAGTTGCTGTCGGCGGCGGGTGAACCGCGGGCGGGCGGCCAGGCGGCCTTGCAGGCCACCCTGCAGCTCCTGGTCGACGGCCGTATCGTCGCAGTCAAAGGATTGGGCGGTTTCCAGTTGATCGCCGATGCCACCCGGGCGGATACGATCCGGACGCTGCGAGCACGCAAGCGGCGGCCGGATAAACCGCTGGCTGTGATGCTGGCCGACCTGACCGAAGTGCAACGCTATTGCCAAGTCAGCCCGCAGGAGGCGGCCGAATTGGCTTCGCCCGCAGCCCCCATCCTGCTGCTGGCACGGCGGGAGAAACCGGACGGCCCCCCGTTGGCCGAGCCCCTGGCGCCCGGAAACCCCTATCTTGGTGTCATGCTGCCCGCGACCCCCTTGCACCATCTCCTGGCTCGGGGGTTCGGGCGGGCGATCCTCTGTACCAGCGGCAATGTGTCGGACGAACCGATGGCGATCCGAACGGACCAGGCGATTCGCGATTTGGGCCGGATCGCAGATCGCATCCTGACCCATAACCGGCCGATCGTCCGCCCGGTGGACGATTCGGTGGTCCATGTGGTGGGGGAGCGGTTTCAAATCCTGCGGCGTGCCCGCGGCTATGCGCCCTTGCCCTTGCGAATGGCACACACGCTGCCGCCCGTATTGGCAGTCGGGGGGCATTTGAAGAACACGGTGGCCATCAGTCTGGGTCGAGAAGTCGTGATGGGTTCGCACGTGGGGGATTTGGACAATGCGGGGGCGGTGGAGGTGCATTGCCGGGCGGTCGAGGATTTGGTCGACTTCTTTGACTTCCAACCCGAGTGCGTGGCCAGCGATCTGCATCCCGATTACGCTTCGACACGCCAGGCGGAGCATTGGTCGCAACGGTGGGGTGTGCCGCTGGTCGGTGTCCAGCATCATCACGCCCACGTGGCGTCCTGTATGGCGGAGCATGGATTGAGCGGTCCGGTGCTGGGGATCGCTTGGGATGGCACGGGGTACGGGCCGGACGGAACCGTATGGGGTGGCGAATTTTTACTCTGTGAGGGGGCGCATTTCGAGCGGGTGGCCCATCTGCGCCCGTTCCCGCTGCCGGGTGGCGATCGGGCGGCTCGCCAGCCACGACGCTCCGCTTTGGGCTTGCTGTTCGCGCTCGGGTACCGGCAGGCGGGTCCGCCGCTGGACGCGTGGTTTGAACGCGAGGAACTGCGGCCGTTGCTGCAGGCCTTGGACCGTCCGGGGCTGTTCCCGCAGACCAGCAGTCTGGGGCGTTTGTTTGACGCGGTGGCTGCGATCGCCGGATTGCCTTTGCATGTTTCGTTCGAGGGTCAAGCGGCGATGGGGTTGGAATTCGCGGCCGATCCTGATTGTCAGGAAGCGTATTCCATTCCGTTGGGTGAGGAACGTCCGGCTCTGGCGAACTGGGGGCCTTTGGTACGTGCCGTGTTGTCGGATCGGGCTGCGGGGTTGCCTGTTTCTCAGATTGCGGCAAAATTCCACAATGGCTTGGCCGAATTGGCACTTGCGGTCGCCTGCCGTAACGGGGAGGCGCAGGTGGTGTTGAGTGGCGGTTGTTTCCAGAATCGGCGGTTGACCGAGCGAGTGGAGCAGCGTCTGTCGGCTGCCGGTTTCGAGGTTTTCATTCACCGTCGGGTCCCTCCCGGGGACGGCGGGATCGCGTTGGGTCAGATTTGGCTCGCCGCGCAGCAATACAAGGAATCAGGGCATGTGTCTGGGAATTCCCGGTAAACTGGTCGAACTCCGCCAGCAGGGCGAGTTGGTCATGGGCAAAGTCGAATTCGGCGGCATTCTGAAAGAGGTCTGCATGGCCTATCTGCCGGAGGCCGAGGTGGGCGACTATGTGCTGGTGCATGTCGGTTTTGCGATCAGCCGGATCGACGAGTCGGAGGCGGCGGAGATTTTCGAGTACGTGGAACAGATCGAGCAGATGTCCGGGGAGGCGGATGACGAGCCACCGGGGTTGCGGACGGCCGAAACGCAGGCGGAGGGTCAGGGATCGTGAAGTACCTTTCGGAGTATCGCCAGCCGGAGGCGGTTCAGCGTTGTGCGGCCGCGATTCATCGGCGGGTTACGCGGCCTTGGAATCTGATGGAGATCTGTGGCGGCCAGACCCATACGATCATGCGTTTTGGTTTGGACGCGATGTTGCCGGCGCAGGTCCGGATGATCCACGGGCCCGGTTGCCCGGTCTGTGTTACGCCGGTCGAGATGTTGGACAAAGCGATCCGGATCGCCAGTTTTCCGGAGGTGATCTTTTGCTCGTATGGCGACATGCTGCGAGTGCCGGGCTCGGAGCGAGATCTCTTGGCGGTCAAGGCGGCGGGTGGCGACGTGCGGGTGGTATATTCCCCGTTGGACGCGGTGCAGCTGGCGGAACGGCATCCGGAGCGGCAGGTGGTTTTTTTTGCGATCGGATTCGAGACCACGGCCCCGGCCAATGCGATGGCGGTGTTGCATGCCGAGCGATTGGGTTTGGCGAATTTTTTTTGCCTGGTTTCGCACGTATTGGTGCCGCCCGCCATGCAGGCCGTGTTGAGTTCGCCCCGGAATCTGGTGCATGGTTTCCTGGCCGCCGGGCACGTTTGCGCGGTGATGGGGACGCGGCAATATGAACCGATTGTCCGCCAGTTCCACACGCCGGTGGTGGTGACGGGGTTCGAGCCGCTGGACTTGTTGCAGGGCATTTCGATGTGTTTGGCCCAGTTGGAGCAAGGGCGAGCGGAACTGGAGATCCAGTATCGCCGTGTGGTTCGTCCGGAGGGGAACCGGGTGGCACAGGAGCAGCTGCAGCGGGTGTTTACGACGGTCACGCGGAAATGGCGGGGGATTGGCGAGATCCCGGCCAGCGGCTGGGCGCTGTCCGAAGCCTATGCCCGCTTTGATGCCGAGCAGCGTTTCGACGTGGGGGATGTGGTGGCGGACGAATCGCCGGAGTGCCTGGCGGGCGAGGTGCTGCAGGGGCATCGCAAGCCGCTGGAATGCGCGGCCTTCGGGACCCGCTGCACGCCCGAGCATCCGCTGGGCGCTCCCATGGTATCGGGCGAGGGCGCGTGCGCGGCCTACTATCGTTACCGGCGGCAATCGGTGTGATGGCAGCCGGTTCTGGCCGGGAGCGACGGAGATGGGACGTGTCTTTGTGTACGAACACCTGACGGGCGGCGGGTTGCAGGATGGCGGCGATTCCGCGTCCTGCCTCGCGACCCTGCTGGTCGAGGGTCGGGCTCTACGGGATGCGCTGACCGAGGACTTGCTGCGGGCCCGATGGGCGGTCGATCTGCTGGACGATCCCCGATCAGGCGTACGCCCGCCGGCCGGCGCCACGGTGCACGCGGTGGTCGATCGGCAAGCGCAGCGGGCCCTGTTCCGGAAACTGGCGGGTCAAGCCGACCACACGGTGTTGATCGCACCCGAGTGGGGCGGTGTGTTACTGGCCTATTGCCGGGAGGCCGAGCGGTGTGGGGCTGGTTTGCGGAGTCCGTCGGCGGAGTTTGTGGCGGTGGCGGCTGACAAGCATCAGACGATCGGGCGTTTGTCAGCGGCGGGGGTGCCAGTACCGGCGGGCGTCGCGGTCGCGGCGGGGGCGGCCTTGCCGGACTCGTTCGCTTGGCCCGCGTTGGTCAAGCCGGTGGAGGGTGCGGGTTCGTTGGGCATCCGGCGGATCGAGACCGCGGGTGCCGCGGCCGGCTTCCCCCGTCAGGCGTACCGCATGCGTCTCGAGACGATTTGTGCGGGTCTGCCTGCCAGCGTCAGCCTGCTGTGTGGTCCGCGGGTCGGCGGGCGGTCTTCTGGGCTGGACGCGGAGGCTCGGGAGCGGCCGGTTGGTCCGTTGACGGCTCTGCCGCCGGGATCGATACAGGCGTTGCCTGCCGCGCGGCAGCATTTGGCCGCGGATGGCAGTTGCCGTTATCAGGGAGGTTCGCTGCCGCTGGAAGCGGACCTGTGCCGCCGCGCGCGGCGACTGGCGTTGCGCGCGCTGCAAGCCTTGCCGCCCGTCACCGGTTTTGTCGGGGTCGATCTGATCCTGGGCCCGGCGGGCGACGGCAGCTCGGACGTGGTGGTCGAAGTGAATCCCCGCTTGACGACCTCCTACTTGGGATTGCGGCGGTTGTGCCGGGACAATTTGGGCGCGGCGATGCTGAACGCGGCGGTGGGCCAGCCGATCCCGCTGGGTTTCGAAAACGGCGCCTGGCAGTTCGACGTCTGCGGGCGGGTGCGGCCGGACCGATCGGCGGCGGAGGCGGGGGCATGAACTGGCTGGGAATCGACATCGGAGGGGCGAACCTGAAAGCGGCGGACGGCACCGACTGGGCGGCCCATCTCCCCTTTGCCCTCTGGAAGGAACCCGACCGGCTGGCCGACCGGCTGGTCGAACTGCTGGCTGCGGCACCCGAACGCAACCGGCTGGCAGTGACGATGACGGGC
>SLMF01000166.1 GCA_007133715.1 Planctomycetaceae bacterium | reverse complement strand
AGTCAGATTGTGCAGAGCATTTCGGTCGCCGATCCGGGGGTGACGGTGTCGGGCTCGCAGGCGACGATCCGGATCGCGGACCCGCTGGCGGACGATACCCGGTATTATGTCGAGCTGGCGGCGGGCGCGTTCCTCGATTTGGTCGGCAATCCGACGGCGGCGCTCGAGGGCTCCTCGGGTTGGAGTTTCACCACCGTCAGTATCCCCGGACTGCATCCGCCGTTCGTTGCTCGAAGTCTGCCCGATCGCACGTTCCCAGCGGGCGCGACGGGCTACCAGGTGGATCTTCAGGGCGTGTTTGACGATCCGGATATCCCGGCCGGTGACGCCTTGACCTTGCTTTATGACGACGCGACGGACAACACGAACCCGGGCATGGTCAGCGGTCAACTGGAGAGCGAGACGCTGATCCTGACATTTGCCTCGGACGCGGCCGGTTCCGCCGAATTGACGGTGCGGGCCCGCGATCTGGCCGGCCAGACGGCCAGCGAGCGGTTTACCGTGCGGGTGGTGGCGCCTCCTGTGGCGAACGACAATCACGTCACCACCAACCAGAACGTGCCCGTGGAAATCGCCGTGTACGAAAACGACACGGATGCCGACGGTTGGGTCGATCCGCAGACGGTCACGATCGTGCCCGGTTCCGGTCCGACGTCGGGCCAAATCAGCCTGGATCGCGGCGTGGTGACCTACACCCCCGCACCGAATTTTTCGGGCACCGACTCGTTCCGCTACACGATTCGAGACAACGACGGGTTCTTTTCGAACCAGGCCACGGTCTTCATCACCGTGCGTGCGGTGCCGGTGTTCCACAACCCGGCGTTGCCGGGGGACGTCAACAATTCGGGATACGTTTCGCCGCACGATGCCCTGATTTTGATCAACTACATCAACACGGTCGGTTCCCAGCTGCCGCCGGCCCCGCTGCCACCGGAGCAGCCGCGGTACTTTTACGACGTGACGGGCGACAACAGCGTCACGCCCCTGGATGTGTTGACGGTCATCAACATTTTGAACCAGCAGGCCAGCAGTCCCGGGGAAGGCGAGTCCTTGGCGGTGGCGGGCGGACTTTCGCCGCTGGCTCTGGCGGAGACGGTTGTGCGGGACGAGGTTGGCGGGACGGGGCTGCCCGCAGTTGCCGGGCGAGTTTCGGGCGATTTGGCGGGCGGGGGCGAGCATTCCAGTCCGCTGGCTACGGCGCGCGGCGGCGGCAGTTCGCCGGCCCCTGTAAGAGCCCGCTTTGTACCCGCCGCGGTCTTTCAACGGGAAGCCTGCGAACAGGAACCCCTGGACGACCAACTGCTGACGGAACTGGCCAGCAGCATCGCTGCGGTCTCGGGCCTCGCGCCGCGGGCGGTAAATCCCGGTTGACGCCCGCGGCGAGGGTTCCACGTTCGGCGAGCGTCTCCGACCCCACGTTCGGCGAGGGTCTCCGACCCCGCCGAAACCGCCGACCGAAGGTCACCCACGATATAGGGGAGACCTTCGGTCGGCCGAGTGGCACGGTCAGAGACCGGCCACAGCGGAAGTCGCGGCGGTTCTCAGCTTCGCGGCGGTTCTCAGCTTTGCGGCAGTTCTCAGACGGCCTGCTGGCGGACCTGGTTGCGGATGGCGATCAGTTCTTTCATCACGGGAAACAAGTTGCCTGTTTCCGCGGGCGTGCCGAACGCGTCATGCAGTTGCTGGTACAGCCAATACAGTTGGGCGTAGGTTTTGGCCGCGGCACGCTGGGGTTTGAAGACATCCCGGGTTGGGGGACACATCTTGCGTTGGGCGGCCGGCACGGTGCGGAAGGCCCCGCCCACAACCGCGCCGTAAATGGCCGATCCCAGGGCGCAGGTCTGTGCGGCACGGATCACCTTCATCGGGCGGTTGCAGACGTCGGCGTAGATCTGCATCACCAGCGGGTTCTTTTCGGCGATGCCGCCGCAGTGGACCACGTCGCGGATCTGCACGCCATATTGGGCAAAGCGATTGAGGATTGTCAGGGCCCCGAAGGCCGTGGCTTCGATCAGTGCCCGGTAGATCTCGGCCGCGGTGGTGTGCAGGGTCTGGCCGATCAGCAGGCCGCTGAGCAGGGGGTCGACCAGGACCGTGCGGTTGCCATTATTCCAATCCAAGGCCAGCAACCCGCTGGCTCCGGCCGGGAACTGCCGAGCCTGCTCGGACAGCACGCGGTGCGGATCGCCTTGCTGGCTGAGCTGGGCGGGGACCAGATTCTGCACGAACCAGTGAAAGATATCGCCCACAGCCGACTGGCCGGCTTCCAGCCCGTACATTCCGGGCAGCACGGAACCGGGTACGATCCCGCACAATCCCGGGATATCGGGCAGGGGTTTTTCGAGGGGCCAGACGGTGATATCGCACGCGCTGGTGCCCAGGATCTTGACCAAGGTTCCGGGTTTGACCCCGGCGCCGACGGCGCCCATGTGGGCATCCAGGGCTCCGACGGCGACGGGGATCCCGGCGGGCAAGCCGACGCGTTCGGCGATTTCGGCCTGCAGTTTACCGGCCTGTTGGTCGGAGGTTAGCGCGGTCGGGGCGTAGTGCCGGGCGACGCGGAGCAGGTCGGGTTCCAGGCGGCGGAGCAAGGACTCGCGGGGCAAACCGCCCCATTCTTGGTGGAACATCGCTTTGTGGCCGGCCGCACAGATCCCGCGGGGCAGCGTGTCCGGGTTCGTATTGCCGGTCAGGAACGCGGGGACGAAGTCGGTCAGTTCGACCCAGGCGTGGGCGGCCTGGAACACCTCGGGCGCGGTGCGTTTGCAGTGCAGGATCTTGGCCCAGTACCATTCGCTGGAGTACACGCCGCCGCACTTGGCCAGATAGGCGTCTTGGGTGCGCCTGGCTTGTTCGGTGATCTCGGCCGCTTCGGCCACCGCCGTGTGGTCTTTCCACAACCAGGCTTGGGCGGCCAGCTGGTTCTGGAAACGGCGATCCCAGGCCAGCGGCGTGCCGCTGGCATCGACCGGGATGGGGGTCGAACCGGTGGTGTCCACGCCGATCCCGACAACCCGTGCCGGGCGGAAACCAGGCTGGGCCTCCGCCTCCTGCACCGCTTGGCCCACCGCGGCATAAAAACCCTCGACGTAATCGGCCGGATTTTGGCGAGCCACATGGGGATCGCGGGGGTCTAATAGGATCCCTTGTTCACCACTCGGGTAGTTGTACACAGCCGAAGCCACGGGAGAACCGTCCGCTGTGTCGACAATCAGGGCCCGCACGCTGTTGGTGCCATAGTCCACACCGAGGGCATATTGGGGCTGGGAAGTGCGTTTCACCACAGCTGCTCCTGAGATCGAAGGTTGAGCGGGGCACCGTCACTCGTGCGGGCGGCGGAAGCCTTGCGGGTGACTGTACCACGAGCGGCTACGGCTGGCTACAACCCCTCCCGCCTGTTCCCCTGGCCACCGCCGCGGGCACGTGCCCCAGCGGGCTCGGAGATCGATTCGCGTCCTTTCGGTGTCCCCTGCGGCCGCGGAGACTCCGGTTGTTCGGACCGCCGCGGTCGGGAACAATAGGCTCGCCGGGTCTGCGGAGAGACGTCTTTCCCCACACAAGTCGAGAGGAGCGAGCGAGATGGACTCACGAGAGCGGGTGCGGCGGGCGATGCGGCATGAGACGCCCGATCGGGTGCCGGTGATGTGCCAGCTGGCCCTGGGGCATTATCTGTTGCACAGCCAACAGGCCCCGCCGGAGATCTGGTTCGACAGCGACGTGTTTGCCGAGGTTCTGGTCCGGTTCCAGGAGCGGTATGGTTTTGACGGCATGTTAGTGAATCTGCCGGGTCGGCCCGACGATTGGCAGGCCTACCTCTGCCAGCGGCGAGCGGGCGTGGCGGGTGAGGAACTGGTGTGGGAGGGTGGGCTGACCACGCGGTTTGTCCGGGATGACAATCCGCAGGCCGACCACGGCTCGGGGCAAGCCTTGCCGCGTGCCGATTATCTGCGGGTCGATCCGGACGACCCGGCGACCTACCGGATACCGGGTTACGTTTGGAACACCTGGCATGCACCCCATTTGTGGGATGTGCCGGACACGGCCGACTTGACGGACAGGGCCCAGTGGCCTGCCTGGAGCACACAGGCTTTGCGGCAAGCCCGGGCGTGGGGGCCCCGGGTGTCGGTACATGCCGAGGTGTTTTCGCCATTCACGCATCTGATGGAGCTGTTTGGTTACGAAAACGCGCTGCTGGCATTATTGGACGCCCCGGACACGTGCCATGCGTTGCTCGATGTGTTCACCCGGATGGTGATCGCTCAAGTCGAAACGTATGGGGTCTGCGATCCGGATGCGATCTTGATCAGTTCCGCCTTTGCGGGCGCAGGATTCATCAGTCGCCCGATGTATGGCGAGTTTGTGTTACCGTATGAGCGGCGGGTGGCGGATCGGACGCGTGCCGCGGGGATTCCGGTCTACACGCACACCTGTGGGGCAATCGGCGACCGGTTGGATCT
>SLMF01000692.1 GCA_007133715.1 Planctomycetaceae bacterium | reverse complement strand
GAGGAACTGCGGCCAATGCGTGTTCTTTTCTCTTTCCGAGCCGTCGCGGGACGTCGATTCCGCTGGGCAGGTTGTCTGATCGTATGCCTTCTGGCGACCGCGACGTGGGCGGGGGAGCGGACGAGCGTCGCGACCGAGCCGAGTTGGCAGGCCCATGTGCACTACACCATCGAAACGCGTCAGGAACCGCGCCCCTTGCGGCTGCACGTGCTGCGTGTGGATTTGCAGGCGGAAGCCGTCGAATTGGCGGTGGCGGTCGGTGAACGGCCCGCTTCGGAAGCGGGACGGGAAGCAGAAGCCGTGCTAACCCACCCACGTGAGCTGGCCGAAAACGGCCGCATGGTCGCTGCCGTGAACACGAATCCCTGGGTCATGGTGCCGGAGCGTACCGGCGGATTGCGCACGCCCTATGTGGCGGGCTTGGCCTGCCATATCCTGTCGGTCTCGGAGTTCCCGACCCACATCGGCGGTTGTGTAAGTGCCTCTTGAAGTGCAGAATCATAGCTCCGCCGAGATGCGGGCGGGGCGAAATCGAGACCGTCGCCACCTGGGCGGCCACAATTCCATAGCAGAGGCTGATGACATGATGGGGGCATCCATGTATCGTAAGAGTGCAGAACGTTGGTTGGCGGGCGGACTGGTGATGCTCGGCGCCTTTTTCTTCCCATTGCAGGCTGGGGGGGAAGATCGCCCAAACGACGAATCGCACCCGGCCGTGCGGTTGGTCATCGATTACGGGGACGGCGTGCAAAAGCACTTCACTCGCGTGACTTGGAACGAAGGAATGACCGTTCTCGATCTGATGAGGGCGGCTCAACAACATCCACGGGGGATTACCTTCGCCCAGCGGGGCCGAGGACCGACCGCGTTTCTCACTCGCATCGACAACCTGGAAAACGAGGGGCGGGGACGAAACTGGACTTACCGAATCAACGACCGCTTGGCCGATCGCAGTTTCGCCGTCCAAACCGTTCAATCCGAAGATCGGGTCGTCTGGCGTTTCGGCACAGCTCGGGACCCCTGAAAATCTGGCCGCGAGCCTCGCACCGGTTCCAGAGCAAGGGCGTGTCACCCGGTGGCCCAGTAACCGCCGCGGGCGTGATCGAAAACGGCTTCCCCACCGCGCCCGCGGGTGTCAATGCGGCCTGCCTGATAGACCGACTGACCGCGAACCCAGGTCCGCACGGGCCAGCCTCGCAACTCGGTCCCGTGCCAAGGGCTCCAGCCACATTTGGTCAACTGGTGCTCGTTCCGCACCTGCTGGCGGCGGTTCAGGTCGACCAGGACCAAGTCGGCATCGTAGCCCTCACGAATGAAACCCTTGTCCACAATGTCCCAGACACGGGCCGGGGCTTCACACATCCAATGCACCACCTGCTCCAGCGTGCACTGACCGCGGAGCATCTGGTCCAGCATCAAGGCCAGCGAGTTCTCGACGGACGGCAAGCCCGAAGGTGATCGCGGGTAGGGCCGCTGTTTCTCCTCCCAAGTGTGCGGGGCATGATCGGTGGCCACTACCTGCAAACGGCCACGCTGCAGCCCTTGCCACAAGCGGCGGTTGTCCTCCGGCGTCTTGACCGCAGGATTCACCTGAATCAAACTGCCCAACCGCGGGTAGTCCTGGATGTTGAACAGCAGATGATGCGGGCACACTTCGGCCGTGATCCAAGGCTCCGCGTCGGCCAGCAGCTCCGTCTCGTCGCCCGTCGACACGTGCAGCAGGTGGAAGCGGTGCTGGTGCCGGCGGGCCAGATCAAACGCCCGTTGCGTGGCGATGCACGCCGCTTGATGGTCGCGGATCTTCGAGTGGACGGCCACGTCGCTGACCCCGGCAAAACGCTGCTGGTTCGCCCGCACCGTCGTCTCGTCCTCGCAATGGGCTGCGATCGGCAAGCGGGTTTCCGCAAAGATCCGCTCCAACGCCTCCTGCTGATCCACCAGCAGGTCACCGGTGCTGGAGCCGATGAAAATCTTGATGCCCGGGGTCCGCGTGGCCTGTTTCAGCTGGTCCAGATTCCGCGGCGTGGCTCCGATGTAAAAGCCGTAATTCACGAGACTATGTTCGGCAGCCAAGGCCAGTTTTTCTTGCAGGCGAGCTTGGCTGGTCGCCGCTGGCACCGTATTGGGCATTTCCAAGAACGTCGTAACCCCCCCCTTGGCACATGCCCGCGTGGCGTGCGCCAAGTCCTCTTTGTGCGTCAATCCCGGCTGGCGGAAATGCACTTGGTCGTCGATCAGGCCGGGCAGCAGGTGCATTCCGGTCGCGTCGACTACCTCGTCGGCCGCCGTATGCACCGCCGCATCAAGGGCCACGATCCGGGGCCCTTCGATTAAAACCGACGTGCGAGATGTCTGGCCCGGGAGGACTACGGTAGCATTGCGGATCAGGGTTCGATGGTCAGTCATGCCGGTCCTTGCTCTGGAGTGTGAGGCAACGGTGATTGTAACCGCGTGGTTGCGGTTACGGAAAGGTGCGGGGCATGAAATCCAACCCGTGCGGCCAGGGCTCGAAACGCCGGCTCTGTCGAGAGGGGCGTTTGCTCTCGGAACGGGTGGTACGCACGCACATTGTCCGCCGGTCCTTTTCCCTGGGCACCGGTCGGGGTATACTGGGGGCTTTCCCCAAGCAGCTGAACTGACGAGAGGATAACGGATGCACGCGGAATACTTGACGAAGATGTTCGGGATCGAGGGCCAGACGGCCGTGGTGATCGGCGGCGCCGGCGTGTTGGGTGGGTCGCTCTGCCGCGGGCTGGTTCAAGCCGGTGCGCACGTGATCGTCGCCGACCTGACCGACGAAGGCTGCCAGCAGCGGGTGAACGAACTCCGCGAGCTGGGCGGCCAAGCCCGTTACGCATTGGTCGATGCCACCTCGCGAGAATCGATCGAACAGGTGCGGGATACGGCGGTCCAGGAGCGGGGGCGCGTGGATATTCTGATCAATTGCGCAGGGATCAACGCGGGCAACGATTTCCTGGAAGCCACCGATCAAGACTGGGACCGCATTCTGACCATCAATCTGCGCGCGGTGTTCCAAGCTTGCCAGATCTTCGGGCAGCACATGATTTCGCAGGGTGGCGGAGCGATCGTGAATATCGGCAGCGTCACGTCGCATCTGCCTTTGTCCCGGGTCTGGGCCTATTCGGCATCCAAAGCCGGCGTCCTGAACCTGACCCGCAACGTGGCTCAGGCTCTGGCTCCGCAGGGAGTTCGCGTCAATTGCATCTGCCCGGGGTTCTTTCCGGCCGAGCAGAATCGCAAAGTCCTCACGCAGGAGCGGGTGGACAACATCATGCGGGGCACGCCGATGGACCGTTTCGGCGAGCCGGATGAACTGGTGGGCGCGCTGCTGCTGTTGGTCTCGCCGGTGGCCGGGTCCTTCATCACCGGCACGCACATCAATGTAGACGGAGGCTTTACCGCCGCCTGGTTCTAAACCAACAAGACCGCGGCCCTACGCCTCAGTGGCTCCGAGAACAGGTGAAGCGGCTCCTGCATACCAAGGTCGCCGACCGTTTGGGATAATAGTCGGGTGGGCTTATGCAGGTTTTTCACAGCCCCCAGTCCGTTTCGGAGATCCCGATCCACGTGGGATTGAATTGGGATGGTTATCCGGCCATAGTCTTGGTCGGCAGGGACACGACGCCATCGTTGTCGCACACGAATTTACTGTCCGCCAAAGCTTCTGAAAACCGCAGCGCGAGTCCGACCCGAGATTTGCCGCGGGCCAGGAGCTGATCGGCGACGAAGTCCTTCCGTTCCGTCTCCGGGAAAGGGCCTTTGGATTTCAAAGCATCGACGATGGATGCCACCACGTCGCCCAGGCGGAACGGCGAGCAGCAATTTCGCCAGTTCCACCTGACAGAGGCATACAACTCGCACAGCCGTATCACGAACCGTCATGACCGGCCCCCTTCCAACCGCTGTTGGCGTAGGGCGGAATCGATCAAGGTGAAAACCGACTCACGGATATGAGGCTGCAGATGCGGCCAAGCCTCCGCGATATAATGAATCGACGCCCTCACCTCCGCGTCACCCAGCGACGAACAGAGACACTCACTGCCGCCGGCGCACTCCCAGGATACTCCCAGAGAAGAACCGTCGCGTCGTAAGTCGTTGTGGGGAAATTGGTTACGACCATCAGATAACGGTCTACGGAACCGAGGGTTAGGCCGAACTTTTTTCTTTTGCTAGGCGTTTATTTGACATGAGAGCCGAGAAAACACGGGGATTTTTCCATTCTGCCGAATTCCCGGTTCTGTCTACAAGCTGATGGACAGCCCCAGGAGCTGAAAGACTCGCTGCTGCAAGGGCGTGGGTTCGGTGAGTCGGTCGAATTCGTTCTCGGGATGGGAAGCCCATCGGACTCGGTTCTTGCACAACGTCGCCAAGTCCTTCAGAAGACACTGAAAACTCTGTACAGGAAGACCGTCAGACGTACGACGGTCGTGTTCCTTCTGCTTGGCCGCTT
>SLMF01000319.1 GCA_007133715.1 Planctomycetaceae bacterium | reverse complement strand
GTCGTAGGCGATGGCGACCAGCGCGAGATCGGCGCCGAACGGGACATGCCCTTTTCGGATCGGCCCTTCCACGTACTTCATGGCCAACTCCCGACTGCGGCGGCCCAGTTCCGCGTCGCCGTCGATGGCCGCGACCAATGCCATCGACATCATCTGCGAATGATCGTCCGCCCCGTCCCGGCCAGCGATGGCCGCCATGCGGGCGTACGCCTCCGGACGGGCACGCGCCAGCATCTGCAATTCGTCGTGCGAGCCGAACAGACGAGGATGCGTTCGGGGTACATCGTGGATCGATTCATCCGTCCCGAAGACCCGAAGTTGGCAGGCCAGGACGGCCAGCAGGGTCAGTCCCAGCAGGCATACGAATCTCGGGTGGGGCCAATTCATCAGCTGTTCTCTTGAAAGCGTCGTGTTGCACCGCAAAATTTGCCGGTTTCCGGGAGCACCTGGAGCTAAGGGTGCATTCTAACCGTCCCGATTCCCGCCGCCAACTGAACCTCGAAGTCATCCAGCCCGTCGTGCAAGTGGAAATCTGCCACTTGCTCCCACATGGAAATACGGTCGCATTGGAGTTGCGAAGATAAGCGGCGGGCAGGAGTTGTGCGCATGGCGGTGGCATGGCGGCCGCGATTCACCTCCCGCCGCGGTTGTTTGGCGCAGTACCGCGGACGTACGCGGTTGTGCAGGACGCGGAAAAGGTGAGGACGCGGAAAAGGTGTCAGGAACCTTTTACCGGACGGGCCACCTCTTACCGGAATGGCCCGGAGGGTGCTGCGCATAAAAGGTTCCTGACACCTTTTCCAGGACTTGACACCTTTTCCAGGACTTTGCTCCCAAATGATGCGGGTTTTACAGAATGACTGGAAACTGGTGAATATAGGTAGGCCTTGCCTGGGGGGCAGGGGGCAGGGGGCACCAAGCACCGACACACCGGCCATCGGCGCACCGATCTAACCCATCTCGGTGTGGATGGCTTTCATCCAACGGGATGAAATCGAGTACGAGCACGAAGCACCGATTCGTCGACCTACCGACCTACCCGGGTGGTGAATGGACCTAAGATAAAGCAAGATGAGTTCGCCGACAGTGGGGGCATCCCTGTCGACCTGGACGGGGAGTCGTCCGTTGGAAATCCACTCACCAACGAGCCGATCGTATTCGGCCTTGCTGGCTTGGGTTCCGTGCTTTCCCAGATAAGTAAGATGTTGATTCGGCAGGGTTGAGAGCAAGGTGCGGATGAGAGGACTTGAACCTCCACGTCCTTAACGGACACTAGAACCTGAATCTAGCGCGTCTGCCAATTCCGCCACATCCGCAGGTTGGTTTTCGGAGTTGTCGCTCCGTGTGCTGTTGTTATACGCGATGCGGGGGCAGTTGATCAAGAGGGGTTCGGGACGTGGTCGCGGAACTTTTTCGACAACCCGAATTTTCCCTTCGCGGGAAGGGGTGGCCGGAGGCGTGAGGTTTCCCGGTGGCGGTCGCTTTCGCCGGCAGCTTCCAGTGCGTACAATCGCGAGAGAAGCTGAAAAAACGAATCGAGAGGAGAGGGATGCGATGCCGGAGTTTCGAACCGAAGTGACTCACCAGCTGGGAGAAGGCCCTGCAGTGGAGCGGTTGAAGGGCTTTGTCGAAGACGCTCGCCGCCGTTTTCAGGACCATTTGCAGAAGGCCGAGGGGGTTTGGCGCGGGAATGTGCTGGAGTTCTCTTTGAAAGCGGCCGGTTTCACCGTGACGGGCCAGCTGATCGTCGAGGAAGCGGTGGCTCGCGTCCAGGGCCAGCTTCCGTTTCTCGCGGTCCCCATGCGGGGGATGATTGAACAGCGGATTGCCGAGCAGTTGCGGAGCGAGTTATCGTAGCTGTCTGCGGAAAAAAGGGTTGTTTTTCAGTCTTGACAACAGGAGATGGATGATGCGTGTGCTGATGACGATGTTGCTGGGCGGATTGTTGTTGGTCGGGGGGATCGCGGCGCGGGCGGAGGAAGCGGCGCGGCCGGTTCAGGCGTTACTTATCACGGGTGATGATGTACCCGCTCATCCGTGGCGCGAGATGGCCGAGGCGACTCGGGAGGCTTTGGTCGACTCGGGCCGCGTGGAGGTGCGGATCAGCGAGGATCCGCTGATCCTCGAGAGCCAAGCGGCTTTGGATCGCTACGACGTGGTGATGCTGCTGATGTACAACCGGCACCTGCCGACCATCACGGATCAGGCGAAGGAGAACTTGTTGAATTTCGTGCGGGGAGGGAAAGGGTTTTACGTCCAGCATCTGGCCAGCGCGTCGTTTCCCGAGTGGGAGGAGTACGGGCGGTTGTGCGGTCGTTATTGGGTGATGCGTCAGTCGGGGCATGGTCCGCGGAAGGTATTCACCGCTCAGATTGAGGACGATGCGCATCCGATTACTCAGGGAATGGAAGATTTCACACAGGACGACGAGCTTTATGCCGGGCTGAAGGGGGATGCGGAGATCCATGTTTTGGTCACGGCCGAGTCGACTTGGAGCGAGCAGGTCGAGCCGTTGGTGTTTGTGCACACTTATGGTGAGGGTCGGGTGGTTCACAACGCGTTCGGGCATGATGGCCGGGCGTTGCGCAATCCGCCGGTAGCTCGGATCATTGCTCGAGGAGTCGAGTGGGCGGCGACGGGCGCGGTGGCCGACTGATTCGGCGTCAGGGGTTGGTACCTGAATGGCAAGCGAGTAGCCCGCCGGGTCCGGCAGAAGCGGTTGGGAAACCGTCGCCGGTTCCGGCGGGGCACGAGGGTCCCACCGTTTCGACGCGTGGTCCGTGCCGCGGGTATTCGGCGTGAAGCAGCCCTTTCAGGTGGTTCAGTCTTGCCATGGCTGGCTGGAATTCGCGGCATTTTTTTTCCAGGAGGTACGGAAAGATGTTCTGGCGAGGCGGTATTTTCGTGGCGATTTTGGTTGCGAGTGTGGCCATGGTTTGGCCGGTCCAGGCGGGGAATGTACGTGATTTTGGTGCGGTGGGCGACGGTCAGACGGACGACACGGCGGCCATTCGCAAGGCCATCCAGCGGACCGAGACCGGGCTGGTGACGTTTCCGCGGGGTGATTATCGGATTACGGAAACGATCGAGATCGATTTGTCGGAGACCGATCGGATCGGATTGGACGGTTGCGGTGGCACGGGACGGTTGATCATGGCGGGTGCGGGCCCGGCCTTTCGTTTCCTCGGTCAGCATCGGGGCACGGCGGGCCCGGCCAGTTTCGAAGACGCCACGTGGCAGCGGCAGCGGATGCCGCAGGTTCAGAACTTGGGCATCCTGGGCGGGCACCCGGAAGCCGACGGTTTGGCGTTCACCGGCACGATGCAGGCGATCGTGCGTGGAACCCTGATCCGGGAGGTGCGGCACGGAATCCACTTATACGGCCGGAATCGCAATGTGTTGATTGATGGGGTCCACGTCTACAATTGCACCGGTGTGGGGGTATTTTTTGATGAAGTCAACTTGCATCAGGTGAACGTGATCGGCTCGCACATCAGCTACTGTGATGGTGGGGGGATCAAGGTCGAGGGCAGTGAGATCCGCAACTTGCAGATTACGGGCAACGACATCGAGTACAACTACGACCAGGATGCCGAGTCATCGGCGGATATTTTGATCGACGCGCGTCGCGACACGGTGCGTGAGGGGACGATTGCCAGCAACACGATCCAGGCGGTACCCAGCCCTGGCGGTGCGAACATCCGCTTTCTGGGTCCGCCGTTGCCGGAGGGACGCGGGGCGACCGGCATGTGGACGATCAGCGGCAATCTGATCGGCAACCAGGAGGTGAACCTCCACTTGAAGCATGCCGAGGGGATCACGGTGACGGGCAACCACATTTACACCGCGCGGCAGCAGACGATTTTGGTGGAGAACAGCCGCAACCTGGTGCTGAGTGCGAACGTGATGGAGCAGAGCCACGGGTGGCAGCGGGGATTTTTGAACGGGATCAGTTTACGGGGGACGCAGGGGGTTGTGCTGACGGGCAACGTGATCACCGATGCTGCGATCGGATCGGAGGAGTCGGGCGGCGCGTTGGAGCTGTGGGACTGCCAGGAGACGATTGTGTCGAACAATCAGATTTTCGAACCGCGATACCGCGGGATCTACGTTCAGGGCGGCCGGAACGCGTTGATCACGGCCAACCAGGTATTGGACCGTTCGGAGGAGCCCGGCATGCTGGCGGCCATCGAGATCCGCGACGACTCGCGGGGAGCCGTATTGCGAGACAATGTGGTCGGTGCGGGCCGTGAGGGCGACGTGGTGGCGCACGAGGGCGTTTCGATTTCGGGCACGGCAGCCGCCGTGCTGGACTAGGGACTTACCAATTGCGGAAGTGTTCGGCGAATTGTTGTTCCAGGTCGGGCAATTGGGAGCGGAGACGTCGGCTCAACTGGCCGGGTGGGGTGAGTGCTTGGATATCGGCCAGGTAGCGGCGCAGTTCGGCCCGGGCGACCGGGGGTCCGTGCAGGAGGAAATGGACCCAGGCCCAGGCATTGCGAT
>SLMF01000504.1 GCA_007133715.1 Planctomycetaceae bacterium | reverse complement strand
CCTCCTTCTCGCAAAATCACGGCCGGGTCGGTCCGGGCGGCCAGCACGGCGGGGATCCAGGTGCCCAACACCGACACGGTCAACGCGGCGGCCAAAGCCAGCAACAACCAACTGGGGCGCACCACATCGGCCCAGCCCCACACCGGCCCGCTCCCGCTCTCCACGGCTTGTCCCAAGTAAATGCCCGCCATCGCCCCCGCAACGTAACCCAGCAATCCGCCGCACAATCCGAGCAATATCGCCTTGGACACGAACATGCCCAGCACCCGCCCCGAGCCGACTCCGATCGCACGCAAGATCCCATATTCCCCGCGGCGGACCCGCAGGTCGCGAAAGGCGGACAGCGAGAGCCAGACGATGGCGGTCAGGATCAAGGTCGGGCTGAGCACCCCGGCCAACGCCTCGCGGCGGGCGTGCAGCTCGCTGCGCTGGCGACGATGGTCCGCCAATGCCACTTCTGCCTCCTCGCCCACCCGAGCCCGCGCCTCGAAACGCGTCAGCACCCGCGAACCCATCTCGACCACCTGCGTGTCGGCCAACACCCGCTGGATCTCCGTCCGGACATTGTCCAAACCGACGCCCGGACAGGACATGCACTGCAACGCCAAAATCGCATTGATCTCGCCCGGCTTGCCCAGCAACTCCTGCGCTTCGTCCAGGGGGATCCACGCCGAAATGTCGTCTTTGCTGCCTCGCTCCGGATGGCAGCGGTGGACGGTGAACTCGCGACCCAGCAAGGCCACCGTCTCGCCCTCGCCCACCCCCAACGAACGATGCAGCTGATACCCCAAGACGATCGAGCCCTCCGGCACCACCCGCCCCAGCTCCAACGGCTTCTTCGGATCCTGATGCAGATGCGGGACATAACCCCGCGTGCCGATCAATACGATCGCACGCCCGTTCTGCTCCGGCCACTCGACCCGCTGTTGCAACGTGGGCAACAGATGCTGGACCGTCAACAAACGCGAGGCGGCCAAGCGGTCCACGTACTCCTCCGGCATCGTTTCGCTGGCATAATCCTCGGTATACCAGTCCCGCAGATTCTGCTCGGCCGGCAGGACCAGCACGTTGAAGCTCAGCTGCAGCATGGCCTTGCGCATTTCATCGCGGAGTTGGGCCAGCATGGCATCCACCTCTTCCTGATGCGCCGCCAAGACCACTTCGTTTTGCCGCTGATGCAGATCCAAGGCGGTCAGCGATCCGACCAAGGCAGCGACGGCGACGGCCACCGCGATCAGGGCCAGGCCCGAAGCCCCGCGACGAAACGCGATTTCTTTCCAGGTCATTCGCCAAATATTCATGGCAGTATCTTCCTCCCCAGCCAACTTGCAGCTTCTGCCCCGTCGCCTGCCGGGCCCCCGCGATGGTCCGGTGTGTATTTTCCTCCGCCGGGGCCCGGCGGGCCACGCGACAGCAGGCCGTTACCCGGCACGGAACGCCGCCGCCGGGTCCTCGCGGGCTGCGGCCCACGCCGCCGTGGCCGCCGCCAGACCGGACAGCAAAATCGCCACGCCCAACGTCGCAGCCAGTAAACCGGCCTGCCGCGGCGCCGAGTCCGCGGGCAGCGGCGTGAAAAACACGGCGGCCGACAAACCGGCCACGGTCCCCAACAATCCCAAGCATACCCAACGGCCGAGAAAGATGGCAACCAGCCGCTGAGCACGCAGACCGCACGCTCGCCAGACACCGATCTCCGCACGCCGCTCGACCACATTATTCCAAGCCAGCCAACCGACCCATAATCCGCACGAACCCACCACCAGCAGATTCACCAAGGTCGCCAACCGGCGCCGGTAATGATTCAAATCGGCTTGAGCCGCTCGTTCCTGCTCCAGCCGTTGCTGTTCGGTCTGGTTCACGTGCAGGGCTGCCAGCGAAGCGGCCGCACTGGCGGGCGTCTGCTGGACCACCTCCGCCTCTGCCAGCACGCCGCGAACCGCCGCCCGCAATCCGTCCGGGTTCTCCCAGGCCCCACGCGTGCCCTGAGCCAGGATCTCGCTGATCCGACCCGGCTCTCCCAGCAACTCCTGGGCATCCCGTAGCGTCATGACCACCGAGATGTCGTCGCGGCTGCCTTCCTGAGGCAAGCACTGCTCGACCCGAAACGTGCGGCCCATCAATTCGAAGGCGTCCCCCTCGGAGAACTCGAAAACCCGGTGGATCTCGTGCCCCAAAGCCACATGGTCGGGTGCCGGCGGCTGGAGGTAACGAGACGCCAGGGGCGCCGGTTCGTCGACCTCCAGAGAACGGCCGCGGGCCGCCGCCCGAGACAACCCCCTGCCCTCCGGCAGAGCCGCACGACCGACCACAATCACCGACCACTCCGTCTCCGGCCAGGTCACCCGCCGCCGCAACTGCCCGACCGGATTCCGCAAATACGGCAACTCCGCCCGCCGCAAACGCTGGACATCCGACTCCTCCCAACTCGGAGGAGCGGCGTCTCGCAGATACCAGTCCGCCGGGTCATGCCCCTCGGGCAATAGCGTCAGGTTGAAGCCCAGCTGGCCCAACGATCGCTCGACATCCGATCGCAACTCGGTCAGCCGTCGCTGCAAGAGCTGTTCCTCCACTTGCAACACCCGAGCCGTATCGGCTTCGTAGCCGCCCAGCAGCAGCGCCGTGCTGGCGATCGCCCCGACCGCCAGCATCACGGCCATCAAACCGGCCAACGAATTCCAACGGTAGTGCAGCAATTCCCGCAGAACCACGCGGTGCAGAGGCATGCCTACTCCCTCTTCTTGCCCAACAAGATCACCGTGGTTCCGGCGACCAGTAGGGCCAAGCCTCCCAGCATCACACCGGTGATCACGAACAGCGAGGCACCGCCCTCCGCCGCATCGGCCGCGGGCCGCTCCGCCGCAGCCGCCGGGGCGGCACGCGCCACCGCAGCGTCCGCCGCGGTCGATTCGCCTCCCTCGGCTGCCTCCGGACCCCCCCCTTCGGAAGACACTTCCGCCGCCGCTAACTCCTCCTCGGGTAGATCATCCATCACGGGCAATACCGAGGTCAGCATCTCGACCGACACCTCGGGAGGGGGAGGAACGCGACCCTCTAAGGCACCATACCAATCGAAATCCATCAGAAGATCCGTGCCCGGATTCAAGTGTTTGATCTGGCACGAACAAGGGCCTGTCAGGAAAACGCACGACTCGATGATGTTGCGGCTGTTGATTCCCTCTCCGACCAAGGCCCACAAAGCTCGACCCTGGCCGAAAATCGGAAAAGCCATCGGTTGGTCGACATATTCGTGGAGATCCGGCTCCGTGCCCGACAATAACTCAATGAACTGCGACTCGGCCGGGTTGTCCCGGGCAATTGAAATGACCGAGAACCCGACTTTCAGAGGAATGAATTCCTCGTTCACATCGTGCGTCCCCAACAGCTCGGGACCGGCCCCCATCCCGTCCTCCGGGGCGTAGTCCAACTCCTCCAGCCCCGGAATCCGCAATTCCCGTTCGGCCTCGGCCAAGTGCTGCTCGAGACGTTCGCGTGCCGCTTGATCTTTCTCCGCATCACCACTTTCGATCAGCACCCACACGGCCGATTCCCCGGTCAAGATGCGACGGATCACCTCCTGCCGCGCGTTGGAATGGGTCAGTGCCGCCAAGGCATCGGCGTCCAGTTTTCCCGCCCAGGCGATGGGCGGGGGCGGTCCGGGCAACGGCGGATATCGCAACACGGCCCAGGGCAGTTGCTCGGAATCCAGTTCGACTCCCTGCAGCCGCCAATCGCCTTCCTCCAGTTGGGTAACGTCCAATAACTCGATCTCGACATTGACCGGCCGACCTTCCAGGGCCGCCAGAACCGATTGAATCGCTTCCTGCTCGCCCTCCTGGTGGAACACCGCCAAATGGTAGGGGTCGGTCGGCCAGCGCTCTAACGCATAGCGGAAGACGGGCACGTTACAGGCCCAAGCGGCGACCGACAGCAAGCACCAGACAGCGGCGACGGCACCGATTCGCAATCCAAGCCGTGGGGAGTTTCCCGACATGGCCTCGTTCCTTAAAAGTCAAGCATTCGATCGGAGAATTCCAAAAAAGCTCTCACAAAACCGCATCGGTCCCGAAGCCCTCGAGCCCTGCGCACCGTGTTGTTAGAGACTCTACAAACTTCGTATCAGGGTGCGTGCGATTCGTCAAGTCGCGGCGCGACCCGATTTCGGCCGGGGACATCCGCTTTTGCGCTGGACAGCAAAGCGTTCGGCGCGGGAACGCAGGCGGTGGAACACGTTCAGCATGTGCTCGGCATCCCGAAAGCGGTGTCGCGGATTCGGCTCGATCGCCCGTTTGAGAAAAGCGATCAGGTCGGGATGGGCCTTGCGACGCAGTTGGGAATAGCCGGGCGGGGGCCAATTGAACGGCCATTCGGGCCACTGGCCGGAGAGCAGGCGACAGATGATCAGCCCCAACGAAAACACATCGGATTTTAGCGAGGGGCGGCCCATCGCCTGCTCGGGGGCCATGTAACCCACCGATCCCGAGCCGGAACCCTTGATCGTACGCT
>SLMF01000027.1 GCA_007133715.1 Planctomycetaceae bacterium | reverse complement strand
TAGGTGCGTTCGACCATTTGGTCCAGCACGGTCATATAGAAATCGCCCACGATCCGGCGCCGTTCGCGGGTGTCGATCAGTTGTCCCTGGTCGAAGGCGTCGGGATATTTCTGTTTCGAGTAGACGAAGACATGCCAGATATCCTTCATGTCCGTCTCGTCGACGAGGGTAAAGTCGGTATTGGTATAGTTTGCGCCCAGCCGTCGGGGAGGCAGACCGGTGCCCTGCATGCCGAATTCACGGGCGTCCGTATAGTCGATTTCGGCCCCTGCGGCGGCGGCGATATCGGCGTTTCCAGTGGAATCGATCACGATATCGGCCAGCACGGCACCGCGGCCGAAGGGGGTTGCTACGACGGCACCGATGACTTGGTTGTCTCGTACCAGGGCCCCGCAGCCGAGGGTGCCGAACCAGATTTCCCCGCCGGCGTCCAGCAGCGTCTGCCGCCACCAATCGGCACGCTGCTCGGGTTCCCAGGCGGCCCCGCCCGGAACGGTGGCCGTGAAACCGACGCGATTTCCATACCAGTAGCGGGAGATATAACCCGCCGTACCGACGCCGCCCATCATGTGCAGGTATTCGACGACCAGCACGCGAGCGCCTTGCCGCGCCGCGGCGATGGCCGCCGGGGCGCCCCCCGTGCCACCGCCGATCACCAGCACCTCGTACTCGCCCAGCACGGGCAGGGGGCGAGCGTCCTGTTCCACGGTGGGCAGCTGCTGGATCGGCCGCACGCCGGTCAGTGACTCTCGGACTTCGCCGGCCACGATTTCCAATCCGTTGGCTTGGCCCGGCAACCGGACGTCGGCCGGTTCCTCCAGGGCGGCGGCTTCCGCGGCAGCCGCGGCGCCCAATCGTTTGCCCAGATCGATCCATTCCAGCGGGCGCAGGAGTTGTTCAGCGCGCGTTCGGCTGATGTCGGCCGTGCCTCCCAGCACGTACAGCCGGTCGATTCCCTGCGGGCGGAACACGTCCAGCGGCAACTCGCAGACGGCCAGTCCGTCTCCGGCCAGCGATTGCCTGCCGTACAGCGGATCGGGCGGGACCTGGAACAGGCGATCCGCCGTGACCTGCTGCTGGGGGTGGTAGGTCAAACTGCGAGCCTGCTGGTCCGCCGCGGCGAACGCGGGGTAGCTGCCGTCGGGCATGGGCAGTTCCAGCGTGTATTCGAGGATCAGGAACGGCCCGGCCGCGCCCGACACGGCTTGGCCCGGGATGGCGGCGAAAGGCGGATCGATCGTTCGCACCGACCCGTCAGGCAACTCGACCGGCTCGCCGCCGATCACCGTTCTACGAAACACCTGGGTGCCGTTCGGATAGGGGCGGAAACGAGCCCCGGCCAAACGGGCTACGGTCCCGCGATCGGTAGCGTCGATCACGGCCCGCGCCCGCACGGCTTGGCGCCCGACCCGGTTGGACATCACGATCCCGGCCGGCGCGCCGTCCGCATCCCGCAAAATATCGGTCGCGTAGCAGCTGAACAGAAACGGCACCTCGGCGTCGATCAACGCCCGTTCCAAGGTCTTTTTCACGTGCATTGGCCGTGGCGGTTGACGCCGCGGCGGTTCGCTCGCCGACGCGTCCTCAGCGCCCAGCACTTCGATCTCGCCGATCAGCACACGCGGCACGTCCTCGGTCCGCGTCACCTCGAAACGCACGAAACGGGCGGTCGTTTCGAGCGGTGCCGTCAGCACGATCGGGGCTCCTACGGGGCCGGAGACGCCCGGCGGCACCTCCCGGTTCTCGATCCGTACCGGTTCGGACCACTGGGAGCCGTCGGCACTGGTGGCGATCTGGACATGTTCGATCTTGAAATCTTTTTCGGGAACGCCCTGATCGCGCTGGTAGACGACGATCCGCGCCTCGCGCACGGCCTGCGAACCCCTCAGATCGGCGGTGATCACCACGTCTCCGTCGTATTGGACACTTTGCGAAGCGGCGTCGCCCCAACTGCCGTTGGTCAGCCGGTTGGGGGGCGTCGTGTCGCGATGCGGGGCTCCGCAGGGCAAACTGGCCGAATAGGTCAGCGGCAGCCGATTGGGATGCGGCCCCACCCCGTCGGTGATCGGATCGTGAAAAATCCGGCGAGCCAATTCGGAACGCGGCTCCTCGCCATCTTCCAGCCACAGTCGCAACGTGGCCGTCATATCATCTCCCAGATAGGGGTAAGGTGCCGCCAAGAACACGGAAGCCCCCTGCTCGGCAGCGCTCAGCGCCGCTGCGACCGCTCCGGTCCCGCCGCCGACCACCACGACGTCGACGTCATAGGCCACGGGGATTTCACGCGCCGACTCGTGCAGGGCTCGTTCCGCGGCCGCGGGTCGGGCTGCCAGCAGGAGCAGAGCCAAACCGAATCCAAAACACTTCCAACGCCTCATGGTACAAGCTCCCCGGATGTACTGGATGTTACGTAACTCGGTACGGGAGGCGATCGGAAGGGAAGCGGCCCATTCCGAACGCCCGTCTGGTTTGTATTGTAACCGCCCAGTCGCTTTACACGAAGCCGAGCTTGCGCCCCCCCCTGCCCTGCCCTGGTCTGGTCTGGTCATGGGAGAGCTTTCTCGCGTGGCCCCCTGCCCTGCCCCGGCAAGAGACCGAGCGCCTCGTTCCTTTCCTGCTGGGGTGGGGTTCGGCAGTGGGACCGCTGCCCTGCGCGGCGTTTACATCTGCCAGGATAGCGAATCGTTTGCAGGTCGGCTAGGATTGGAGGGCAGATCCGAGACGGAAGACGAACCGTTGGCGAGTTCTAGCGTAATCCGCCGGTGCGGGTTCGGGGCTGCCGAGCACCGGTGTGGCCGGATTATCGTTGCGACAAACCATCCGCACGGCAAGGGAGGTCAGGAGACCATGTGCGTTCGATATCAGGTGTTTGGCATTATGTTGTGGGCGTGCATCGGCGTGGGGGTATCGGAACGGGCGAGCGGAGTTGGTGACGGGCCGACTTGCGACGGGCCGACTTGCGACTGGCCGACTTATCGCTACGACGCCAGCCGTTCCGGTTTTTCGCCGCATGCCTTGCCGGAGGACTTGCAGTTGCACTGGCGGAGGCAACTGCCGCTTTACGAAGTGGCCTTTCCGCACGAGCCGCGCAAGCAGTTTGATGTTTCGTACCAGCCGGTGGTTGCGTCGGGCGTGGTGGTCGTGGCATCTCCGGCGGACGGCAGTGTTCGAGCGTATGCTGCGGGAACGGGCGAGGAACGATGGCGTTACTATGCCGAGGCGCCGGTCCGTTTGGCTCCCGTATTGCATGCCGGCCGGGTGCTGTTCGGTGCGGATGATGGGCGTTTCCGTTGTCTGGATCTGGAGAGTGGCGAGTTATTGTGGGAGCATCGCGCGTTTTTGGAGCGAGCCCCGGACGCGCGACTGTTGGGCAACCATCGTTTGATTTCGCATTGGCCGGTGCGAGGTGGCCCGGTGGTGTGGGACGGGACCGTCTATTTTGGAAGCGGCGTCTGGCCGACGATGGGCGTCTTTGTGTGGGGATTGGACGTCGACACGGGCGAGGTCCGTTGGGTGAATTCCAGTTTGGGGCATATCGAAGGCGTCCGCATCGACCACGATGTCCGGCACGATTCGGGCATTTCCCCGCAGGGTTATCTGCTGGCCACGGAGCAGCGGTTGGTTGTGCCGTCGGGTCGAGCCCATCCTCTGGCTTTGAACCGTGGCGACGGTTCGCTGTTCCATTGGGTGATGGGATACCGTAGCGGGGATTGGCGGGTCGTGTTCGGTGGCGATTACGTGCTGGTCGGCGAGCGGGGTGTGCTGTCGCAAGCGGATTTTCGCGAGGTGGGCAACACGTTTCAAGCTGCAGGGACGGCCGATCCTGACGAAGTCGAGACGCGGCGGGATCTCACGGAATCACCGCGTCAGCCGTACAAGTTGTTTCGGGGCGCCGACACGGACTCGATCATCGACGGCTCGCGGGCTTACAGTCTGCTCGACGGGGTGTTTCTGATTCACGATTTGGCTCAGAGCGGCGTTGTGGAGCATGGGGAGAGTCCGTTACAGGCGGTATCGCACGTATTGCGTTGGGATGCGCGGATGACGCATCGGGCGCCGACGGGTCTGTCGGGCGACACACGTTTGTTGGCGCGGGCGGGCGACACGTTTTACGGACAAGCCGGAACGCGTCTGGTGGCGTTGCGGTTGACCGGGGGGACGCTGGCGGCCGAAGTGGTTTGGCAGGTTGAGGTGGGGGCTCGTCCGACGTCCGTCATTGCGGGCGGCGGCCGGTTGTTCGCCGCGTTGGAGGACGGGACGCTGCTGGGTTTCGGCGCGGGGGTGGGCGCCGAGTTCGAACCGCCGGAACCGGAGTCCCGCGTGATCCACGCTCGGGCGCCCGAGGAGTTGGCGGCGGACGGTGATCCGCCAAGCGGTTTTGTGATCGCTTTGGGCGGTTTGAGTGCGGAGGAGACCGAGTGGTTCCTCCGGGAAACGCCGGCTCGTTTGATCGTGGTCGCGGAGGACGCGGAGCCGCATGCGCGCGAGCGGCGGCGGCTGGCGCTG
>SLMF01000642.1 GCA_007133715.1 Planctomycetaceae bacterium | reverse complement strand
TGCAGGCGTCGGTGGCCATGATGCCGGGCCCCCCAGCATTGGTGACGATGGCAGTGCGGCGGCCGCGGGGCAGCAGCGGATCCGAAAAGACTTCGGCCAGATCGAACAATTGGGACACGGTCTCGACGCGGAACACGCCGGCTTGCGTCATCAGCGCGTTGTACAATTCGTCGGCACCGGCCAGCGAACCGGTATGGGAGGCGGCGGCCGCCGCGCCTTCAGCCGTCCGACCACTCTTGATCAAGACAATCGGTGTCGGATTCTCGCTGTGCGTGATCGAGTGGGCCGCTTCCAAAAACCGCGGACCGTCACTGATTTCCTCGACATACACCATGATCGCCGTGGTTTGCGGATCGGCGGCCAACGAGCGGAGCAAGTCGACTTCGTCGATATCGCATTTATTACCAAAGCTGACGAAGCGGGAGAAACCGATACCCCGGCCCTTGGCATAGTCCAGCAAGGCGGCACAGAGGGCTCCGCTCTGCGAGATCAAGCCCAACGAGCCGTGGGGGGGGATGTCGCTGCCAAAGGTGGCGTTCATCGAAACCGCCGGGTCCGTGTTGATCAGCCCCAAGCAGTTCGGCCCCAGGATCGACAGCCCGTATTCCCGGGCCACCGCCTGCAACCGCTGCTCACGCTCCAGGCCTTCCGCATCCGTCTCTTTGAACCCGGCCGAGATGACCAGTACGTGGCGGGTGCCCAGTTCGGCTGCCTGCAGCACGACGCGTTCGACGAAGGGAGCGGGCACCACAATCACCACCAAGTCCGGCACGTCGGGCAGGGCGCTCAAATCGCTGAAGCAGGGGATCCCCAGAATGCCCTTGGCTTTGGGATTGATCGGGTAGATGACGCCCGTATAGCCCCCGTAGATCAAGTTTCGCGTGATCGCATGCCCGACCGACCCGACCTTTCGTGACGCTCCGACCACCGCGATCGAACGGGGGCAGAACAACGGTTCCAAATCACGGATGATCGGTTCAGACGGGGCGTTTCCGCCAGCAGGCAGGACACTCATGCTCGGCTCCGTAGGTTCGCCTGGAACAACCAGGGACCGGCCTCGCGGCTGCCTCCTGGCGGGAGGCGGGACCACGCCACGTACCGGTCCTTGGTGTCATTTTATCTTGTTGAAAAAAAAGGACGGCGAGGCGGGTCTCCCGCCTCGCCGCCCGCACAGCCTATTGGTTCGGACGGTGCGCGATCAAATCCTCGACCACCGAAGGATCGGCCAAGGTCGAGACGTCACCCACCTTGTCCGGTTCGTTCTCGGCGATCTTGCGGAGGATCCGCCGCATGATCTTGCCGCTCCGCGTCTTGGGCAGCCCGACCGCGAACTGGATCACGTCCGGCGTGGCGATCGGACCGATCTCGCTCCGCACATGCTTGACCAACTCGATCCGCAGTTCGTCGCTGGGCTCCAAGTCGGCACGCAGGGTCACGTAGGCGTAAATACCTTGACCCTTGATCTCGTGCGGGAAGCCGACCACCGCCGCTTCCGTCACCGACGGGTGACTGACCAACGCGCTTTCCACTTCGGCCGTCCCCATGCGGTGCCCCGAGACATTGATCACGTCATCCACACGGCCCAGCAGCCAGTAATCGCCATCGGCGTCCTGGCGGCAACCGTCTCCCGAGAAGTAGAGCCCGGGATAGGCGCTGAAGTACGTTTCGACGAACCGCTTGTGATCACCCCACATGGTCCGCATCATGCCGGGCCAGGACCGCTTCAGGCACAGTTTGCCGCTCTCCCCTTGAGCGACCGGATGGGACTGATCGTCCAGAATCACGGGCTCGACGCCAAAGAAGGGCCGGCTGGCGCTGCCCGGCTTCAACGAATGGGCGCCCGGCAACGGCGTGATCAAGATCCCGCCCGTCTCGGTCTGCCACCAGGTGTCGACGATCGGGCAACGCTCTTTGCCCACCACCCGGTAATACCACAACCAGACTTCGGGATTGATCGGCTCGCCCACCGAACCCAGCAGTTTCAGACTGGACAGGTCCCGTTTCAGCACGTGGTCCTCGCCCTCACGCATCAGGGCCCGGATCGCCGTCGGCGCCGTGTAGAACTGGGTCACCTGGTACTTGTCCACCACATCCCAGAAGCGGCCCGCATCCGGGTACGTCGGCACGCCCTCAAACATCACACTGATGGCCCCGTTGCACAGCGGGCCATACACGATGTAGGTGTGGCCGGTGATCCAGCCGATGTCGGCCGTGCACCACCAGATGTCGCCGTCCTGATAATCGAAGATGTACTTGAACGACGTTGCCGCATGGATCATGTAGCCGCCGGTCGTGTGCAGTACCCCCTTGGGCTTGCCCGTCGAACCGGACGTATAGAGGATGAACAACGGGTCTTCCGCGTCTAACCACTCGGGCTCACACTCGGGCGAGGCCGCTTCGCAGGCCTGGTCCCACCAGACATCGCGCCCGGCCTGCATCGGCACTTCCACCCCCGTGCGCTTGACAACCACCACGTGCTCGACGCTGGGGCATTCCGCCACCGCCTTGTCCGACTTGGTCTTCATCGGAATGTCGTTCTTGCGGCCCCGCATGGCCGTGTCCTGCGTGATCACCAGCTTGGTCTGCGAATCCTGGATCCGATCCCGGAGCGAATCTTCGCTGAACGCACCGAAGACCACCGAATGGATCGCGCCGATCCGAGCACAAGCTAACATGGCCACCGGCAGTTCGGGAACCATTTGCAGGTACATGCACACACGGTCGCCCTTCTGGACGCCCAGCGACTTCAGCACGTTGGCAAACCGGCAAACCTTCTCATGCAGCTCGCGATACGTGATCTTGCACTGATCGTCCGGTTCGTTGCCTTCCCAGATCAAGGCCGTCTGATCGCCACGGGTTTCCAGATGCCGATCGAGGGCATTGACCGACAGATTCGTTTTGCCGTTGATGAACCATTTGATGGATACATCCCCGTCGAAGGAGCCGTCGCAGACTTTGTCCCAGCGTTGTTTCCAGACAAATTGGTCCGCAATATCGGACCAGAACCCATCGGGATCGTCGAGCGATCGGCGATACATCTCCTGGTACGCCTCCATCGACGGGCAATGGGCTTTGCTGGCGAAATCCGCCGGAGGGGGGATTACACGGCCTTGACTGGCAGGTGCGGGGGACGCGGCTTCACTCATCTTGGTTGGTACTCCTCGGGAATCGGGTAATTTAAGGAGAGAGAGAAAGGTCGCGCGAGAACGACGATGCTCATCGCGCAACGTCAAGAGTTCCTTGATACGCTAACCCGAGACGCGGTTCTTTACAAGGGTCCAGGGTACCAAAAGGGTGGTTTGTCTCGAAGTTTGCCGCACCGGGTTTGTGGAAGCGGCACAAATTGCCCCCTGAATCAAGCGGATTTGCAGCCAATAAACAATTGCTCCGCTTGCTCTTGTGTACTCGACACTCGCGGGCGGGGCGGCGGTCGAGCGAGTTCGTTGCCAAGTCAGAAGAAATCCGTGACGTGCATCATGCCGGGGAGAGCCAGTAGCCGAATTCGGCAGAATTGAGGTCGTTCTAGTGCGTTGTCCAGGCTAATTTGGATTGGACAGAGCCTAGGCCCCCCCAAGCATTTGGGGCATTTGGGGACAGGTAGCGAAGGTCGGCAGGGAAGATCAGGCTGTTCCGGCAGGCAGACAATCGTGCTCAGCGAAGCGGTGCTCGTGCTCGAAGTATGCTGCGGTGATCGATTACGATTACGAGCACGAACGGTGCCCGCGGCGCCTACTCGTCTGCTGCGTTCAAGACGCTGGCGACCAGCGGTTGGTACTCGCAGAACTCGTTCGGTTGGAAGTACAAGTCGAGTTCGCGAGCGGCAGCTTGGGGGCCATCCGAGGCGTGGACCAGATTCATTTGGCGACTGCTGCTGAAGTCCCCGCGAAGGGTTCCCGCCGCCGCTTTCAGGCCGCTGGTGGCCCCCAGCATTTCGCGCACCACGCGGATGGCTTCCACCCCCTCGACGGCGACCGCCACGACCGGAGCGCTGGTGATGAACGCCTCCAACCCCGGGTAAAACGGCTTGCCTACATGTTCGGCATAGTGCTTCTTCGCCAACTCGGGGGTGATGCGGAGCATCTTCAGGGCCACAAAGGTCAGCCCTTTGTCTTCGAAGCGAGCCAGCAGGCGGCCGATCAAACGGCGTTGCACGCAATCGGGCTTCAGCAGCACGAGGGTTCGTTCCATGGTTTCTCGGTGTTCCTTTTCGTCAAGGGATGCGACTTTCGGGATTCTAGCGACTGGTCCGCCGCAGCTCAACCAACCCACCGTTGCGAAAGATTGCTCGAATGCGTATACTCTGTGGTTCGGCATTCCCGCCTGACAGTCTCGGAATTGGTTCACCAGAGAGCGTTGTTAAGATGACGATTGATAAGAGTTTGAAGATTCGGGCCGGTGCGATTCAGAACCGTAATGTCTTGAAGCGGGCCGAACGGCTGGCCAAATTAAAGGAAGCCGAACGCTGGCAGGAAGGCGATCCGATCCTCGGGATGCCCAAAGTCCGCGT
>SLMF01000023.1 GCA_007133715.1 Planctomycetaceae bacterium | reverse complement strand
TTCGGCCAGCCGCCTGCAGCAGGTCGCCGCTGAACTGAAGGGCATGAAAGGCATTCTGAAGGGCGAGCTGGTGATGGCGGGTGCGGACGCGACGTGAGCCGTTAGGCAACTTGCAGGAAATAATCTACCTGCAGCGCTGTGGCCGGTCTCTGACCGAGCCACCCCGTCGACCGAAGGTCTCCCATATCGCGGGAGACCTTCGGTCGCGGTTTCGGCGGAATCGGGAGACTCGCGCCGAACGGGGGCGGGGTCGGGAGACCCGCGCCGAACGGGGGTGATGATTTCATGCGAGTTGCCGTTATTCGTCCGCGGGAAGGCATCTCTGCCCGGGCGGGCGACAGAATACTCGTCGACCCTTCACCATCAGAGAATGCTCGGCAAACTGCCGGATCGCCTCCGGGTAGGCTTCGCATTCCTGTTCGAAGACCCGCGCCGCCAGCCGCTCGACGGTGTCGTCATCCAGGACCGGCACGGCCCGCTGCAGGATGATCGGGCCGTGATCGTACTGGTTGTCCACGAAATGAACCGTGCATCCGCTGAGCTTCGCTCCGTACTCCAGCACGGCTTGATGCACGTGGTGTCCGTAGAAGCCTTTGCCGCAAAACGCGGGAATCAGGGCGGGGTGAATGTTCATCACCCGCCATACGAAGTCGTCCGGGATCAGCACATGTTTCAAGAAGCCGGCCATGACGACCAGATCGACGTCCGCCCGGCGGCACGGTTCGAACATTGCGTGGGAATACGCCCCGGTGTCGTCATAATCGGCGCGGCGGATCACGTGAGAGGGAATCGAGGCCTGCTGAGCGAAACGCAGTCCGCCCGCATCCGGACGGCTGGAAATCACCAGCTTGACCTCCGCCGGCAACTGCTGGGTTGAAATCTTCTCCAGCAGATTGCGCAGGGTCGTACCACCTCCCGAGATCCAGACAGCCAGGGACAAAGCCGAGTTCATCGCGACACCTTGACGGCAGAGTTTGAGGGCAAGTCCATTCCTTCGAGCCATTGAGCACACGGCGTGGTTTGGGGAATCCGGCCGCGCAGGGGCGGTTTTGTGAGGGATTCTTGGCCCATTGTGACCTGTCGGGCCGCGTTTCCCAATGGGGATACCCCAAAAAGTGGATTTTTGGCTCAGCGGGGAGCCCCCCCCCTACCCATCACCCCGTGTCGAAGCATACACTGGCGGGTTGTCCCGAGGGTTTTGGAAGGGGGCCGTCATGGCAAGTGAATGGTTTTGTGATTTGCGAGGTAAAGTGCGGGGGCCCATGTCGCCTCAGGAGTTGCTCGAATTGGTTCGAGACGGTCAGGTAACGCCGACGACTCCGGTTCGCAAGAACGATTCCAAATGGTTTCGGGCCGATACGGTGGGTGGTCTGTTCGAGGCCGCTTTTCGTGATCAGTCGGACGCCTGGGCAGGGAGTGGCGAGGACGAAGAATACGACTACTGATGCCGTTTCCCGGCGTGCTACGAGGGTTGCCCCCCCCACTTAGACGAAAGTGGGATCTGTCCATCCCAGCCGGAAGGGGGTGTTCGGTTGTGTTGTGCGATGAACACGGTCAAGAAGTCTTTGGCCTGATCTTCCGCCGGCACGCGGTGCAGCCACTGGAGGGCTTCCTGCCATTGGCCGCTTTGCAGGGCGTCCAGCGCGGACTCGTAAGCTTGGATCGCCGCATCGGTCAGTTGTGGGCATTCCGACTCGGGCGGCAACAGCTCGCTGACCTCCAAGGGGGTTTCCAGGTTATCCAGCCGGAGGATCGCCAAGCGGCGAACGCGAGCGAGTTGAGTCGGTACGCTGGCCCGCACTCCCGCCGCGGTCGCTTGGTCCAGCAGGATGGGTGCATGCAGGCGTTTGGTCAGGCTTTCCAAACGTGCGGCCCGATTGACCACTGGGCCGAACACGGTGACTTTGACCTGATCGACCGTGCCGATTTTCCCTGCCACTGCCGGGCCGCTGGCCAACCCGATGCCGATCCGGAAATCGGCTAGCGGGTCGTGCGGGTCGTGAGCTGCGGCGATAAACTCGGCGCGGATGGCCAAAGCGGCTTGGCAGGCTCGGGCGATCGCATCTTTTTGGGGCAAAGGCCAGCCCCAAAAGCCCATCGCCGCATCCCCGTGGAAATCGCCAACTACTCCCCCCGTTCGCAGAATCTGACGCGTCATGACCCCCAACGCCTGGCTGACCCGGCGGAGCAGACCGAATAGATCATCGGCCGCTTGTTCCGAGTGCCGGGTGAACCCTCGCAGGTCACAGAACAGCACCGAGACCTCCGTCTGGCGTGGAGCCAGGACGGTTTCTGGCGGCTGGTTGGCGAGTGCTTCCAACACCAGGGGCGAGAAGAAGGAGCGCAAACCGGCCTGGCTTCGTTCCAACAACTGGGCTTGGCGCAAGCTGCTGAGCGTGGAGCCCAGAACCTCGGTGAATTTCAGATCGTCTCGCAGCTCGGCGATGGCATGCGTGCCCGTTTCATCGGGGGTCTGAAAATACCCGGCGACGTAGAACGCCCAACCGCGGCAGGCGGAGCCAGCCAGGGGGGTGCAGAAGGCCCAGTCGCCCTGGGTCGGGGCGGCCGTGGCCTCGGGCTGTGAACCATCGCGCCAAATGTGCACCACGCTCTCGCCACGTTCCACTGCCCGCCGAATCAACGACTCGCCCGGCAGGAAGTCTTCGCCGGTCAACAGGCGGCGATCCCAGTGCAACACGCGGATCGGCGCTTCCGGCCGACCCCCTTCGACGCCTACCAGCGCCACGGCAGCCGCTTGCGCGATCCCGCCCAGGAGGATACTGACCAGGCGGACGCCCAGTTCCTGGTCGCTGCGGGCGGCGGCAATGATCTCGGGGATCCGGCCCAGCAGCTCGATCCGCTGATCCGCATGGCGAAACTTGATTTCCTTCAGGTACTCGGCGCTGAACGTCTGTTCGGTCACTGGCAGCGGCAGGTGGAGGGAGACCTCGGCCCGCTGATCGACCAGAGTAAAGGCCGTTTCGCCGATCACGAAATGCTCGCCGGTGCGGATCGCGAAGTTGTCGGCTGCGTGGCCGCGGACGAACAGGGGATTGCGGGCTTGGGGCAGACGGCGGACGTGCAGCCGCCCCCGCCGCCAAAGCAGCTCGGCGTGCCGCCGCGAGATCCGCGGGTCCCAAGGCACGGACCAAGCTCCCGCCTCGCGGCCCAGCGTACAGGCCTGTTCTTCCGGCAGCGGACGCCGCCAGCGGTGTTCCGGAGCCGTTCCTTGCGCGATCAGGTCGGGCATTGCGGGGGACCTTCCCTCTCGGTTCGCCGGAAAATCAACCGGCCTGCGGTTCGGCCGGGACCAACCGCTCCCGCTCTTTCTCCCGTTGCGTGTGCACCGAGGGCCCCAGCACTTCCGCGATCCCTTTGTCGTCCAACTCCTCGTCCTTCAGCAGTTGCTGGGCCAGCTTCTGCAGGTCGTCACGCCGCTCTTTCAGCAATTGGGTGGCTTTCGCGTCGGCCTCGTGCAGGATCTTGAACACTTCCTGATCAATCTGTTCCATCGTATATTCGCTGAAGTGGCGTTGTTGATGGATTTCGCGGCCCAGAAACGGATCTTCCTCCGCCAATTTGTAACTGACCGGGCCCAGTCGCGGGCTCATCCCCCAGTTCATGACCATGCGGCGTGCCAGCCCCGAGGCGCGTTCGAGATCATTTTCGGCGCCGACCGTCGTTTCCTGATAGATCATCAGTTCGGCGGCCCGACCCGCCATCAGCGTCACCAGATGGTCCCGCAACTGGTGCTCGGACATGCTCAAGCGATCTTCGGAAGGCATGGTCTGGGTCGCGCCCAGCGATCGTCCGCGGGGGATGATGGTGACTTTGTGCACCGGGTCGGCTCCCGGCAGCAGCCAGGAGGCCAAGGTATGCCCGGCTTCGTGATAGGCGGTCTTCTCTTTTTCGCTTTCTTGCAGCACCTCTTCGCGTTTGGCGCCCATCAGGACCCGGTCGCGGGCGTAGTCAAAGTCGCTCATATCGACTTTCTTCTTGTCGCGGCGGGCGGCCCACAAGGCGGCTTCGTTGACAATGTTGCGGATGTCGGCCCCGGTCAGCCCAACGGTGGCGGCGGCCAAGCGGTGCAGATCGACATCACGGTCCAAGGGCACATCGCGTACGTGGACTTTGAAGATCTCGACCCGGCCCCGCAACGTCGGCCGACTGACCGTGATGTGCCGATCGAAACGCCCGGGTCGCAGGAGAGCCGGATCCAACACGTCCGGACGGTTGGTTGCGGCCAGCACGATCACCGAATCGTTCTGCGAAAAACCGTCCATTTCGCTGAGGATCTGGTTCAACGTCTGCTCCCGCTCGTCATGCCCGCCGCCCACGCCGGCGCCCCGCTGCCGCCCGACCGCATCGATCTCGTCGACGAAGATAATCGAAGGGGCCGTGTCCTTGGCGTTCTTGAATAGATCGCGGACCCGGCTGGCACCGACGCCGACAAACATCTGGATGAATTCGCTGGCGCTGACCGAGAAATACGGCACCTCGGCTTCGCCCG
>SLMF01000178.1 GCA_007133715.1 Planctomycetaceae bacterium | reverse complement strand
CGCCCCAACACGGTGGAATGAGCATGGTCCCCCCTTGAACCAGGCAAGAATCGGTTAGGCAGTATCTGCCGGTTTCCATGATTATTCGGCACTTGGCAGGCGTTGCCGTAATGATTTTTCCGAAGAGAACGATCGCACCGGCCAAGTTGGAGTGGAAGAATCGCCTTGCCGATCTGTAGGAAGTACCCGGTTGCTTCCAGCCAGACCGATGTTCGACGCTTTGCCGAGAGGGCCTGATCCATGTACGAATCCTTTTTCCAGTTTCAAGAACGGCCTTTTCCCTACGCGCCCCGCGTCGATTGGTATTTTCCGGCTACCCCGATCGAGCAGGCGTATCAGACGCTGGCGCGGTGTGCCGACCGTGCGGAAGGACCGGGCCTGTTGATCGGGGGCTCCGGGACCGGGAAATCGTTGGTCTGCCAGCTGCTGACCGACGGCTTCCGCAATCGCTTCCGTGTCGCCCTGCTGCACTGCGCCCAACTGAACACGCGCCGTTCCCTGTTGCAGCATCTGCTGTTCGAGTTGCGGTTGCCCTGCCGCGGCTTGGACGCCGACGAATTGCGCCTGTCGCTGCTGGAATTACTGCAAAACGATTTGGCGGACGGCCAGGGGTTGCTGCTGGTGGTGGACGAGGCACACACGCTGCCCCGGCGATTGTTCGAAGATCTGCGGATGATCACCAATGTGGCTCAAAACGGCCATCCCCGCGTCCGGCTGGTGCTGGCCGGAGATCACTCGCTGGAAGAAACGTTCAGCCATCCCAAGCTGGAATGCTTCAACCAGCGACTGGCGGCCCGTTGCTATCTGCAGCCGTTGAGTTACGAAGAGACGTGCGGCTACGTGCACTTCCAGCTGACGAAGGCCGGTCGAGCGTCCGAAGAGCTGCTGGCCGACGATACGTGGCAAGCGATTTATCATGCCACCGGCGGCGTCCCGCGACTGATCAATCAGGTCTGTGATCATGCCTTGTGGTTGGCCTACGCGGTTCGGCAGGCGGTGATCGATGGCCGTCTGATCGAAGAAGCTTGGGCCGACCTGCAACAATTGCCGATGCCCACCCCGAGGTCCGGCTCGTGGTCGGCCGACGAGGCGGCGGAACCGGGGGTGGTCGAGTTTGGCAGTTTGGACGGTGGGGAAGCCGACGAGGCGTTTCCTGATGCAGCGTTGCTGGAAGGGGAAGCGGTCGAGACGAGTCCGCAGGCGAACACGGTGACCGAGCGGTTGGACGAGGTGCAGCAGCAATTGGACGCGTTGGAAGCGTTCGAGCTGCGGGAGGAGCTGCCGGCGGAGGAGATGGCGGAGGAGCCGGTGGTTGCTCCGGCCCGGGATTGCCTGGAAGGGGAGCCCGAGCCGCGTCACGATCCGTTTGACGAACGGTTCGAACAGGAGGAAGTGGTGGTGGACCACAGTGCTCGCTTGCAAGCGGTGACGGGTAAGCAGGATCCGACGGCGGGCCATTTGCAGCGGCGTGAGATCGTCTCGGCGATCGAAAGCATTTTCGGAGCGGCCGCCCGCGACACCGGTCCTGCCTGCCCTGCCGACTCGCCAGGCGGCGTCCCGGAAACGGTCGCGCAGGGTCCCCAGCTGTACCGTACGGACCCGGAGCCGCGGGGGCGGTCTGTGGCCGAGCCGGAACCCGCAGCGGCGGTCGAACCGCCACCGCAGGCCACGTCGCGAGTGGCAGGGGACCGTCGGCCGCCCCGCGATCTGCGTCATGTTCAAGTGGTGCGCACCCCGCCACCCGACGACCATGATCTGATCGTCATTGTGGACCCTGCGGGCGAGACGCCGCTCCGCTCGCCGGTCGGGACAGCGCAGCGACGCGAATACGCTCAGCTGTTTTCGCGGTTGCGGCAGAGTTGACAGGGTGCGGGGGAAAGGGAGCGGTCGATGGTAAGTTTGCAGGACGTGTGCGGATTTCTCGAGGAATTCGCGCCCCCGCGTCTGGCGGAAGATTGGGACAATGTCGGGTTGCTGGTAGGCCATGCGCACCGCCCGATCCAACGCGTGATGACGTGCTTGACGATCACACCGGCCAGCGCGGACGAGGCGGTGGAGGAGCGGGTCGATGTGATTGTGAGCCATCATCCTTTGCCCTTCCGGCCCCTGCGGCGTCTGACGTCGGAAACCACGCCCGGCCGTTTACTGCTGCAATTGATCGGGGCCGGGGTGGCGATCTACAGTCCCCACACGGCTTTCGATTCGGCCGCCGCGGGTATCAACCAGCAGTGGGCTGAAGCTCTGGAATTGCAGGGCATCCAGCCCCTGCTTGCGGGCGAACCGGACCTGCCGGGAACGGGAACCGGGCGGTACGGTCACCTGGAGCCCCCCCGGACGCTGGCCCAGCTGATCCTGCGGCTGAAACAACTGCTCGGACTCCAAGGACTCCATGCGGTGGGTGCGGCCAGCCAACTCGTCCAGCACGTCGGCATCGCTTGTGGCGCGGCCGGCCAGCTGCTGGAACCGGCAATTCGGGCCGGTTGTGATGCGTTGATTACGGGCGAAACGAACTTTCATACCTGCCTGGAAGCCGAAGCTCGCGGCGTGGCTCTGCTGCTGACCGGACACTTTGCCAGCGAACGGTTCGCCGTCGAAAACCTGGCACAACGGATCCAGCAGGCGTTCGACGAACTGACGGTCTGGCCCAGCCGCCGCGAGACGGACCCGTTGTGCTGGCACGCGGTCGGCACGGAACGCTGATCGGAAACATCCGGTATCGTCGCGATCCCGTCAGAACCATCTCAGAGGAGACAAGACATTGATCCGCTTCGAGCACTTTGCCCTGAATCTGCCCGAGCCCCGGGCCGTGGGCCAGTGGTACGTGGAAAACCTGGATTGCCAAATCGTGTTCCAGCTGGACGAGGAACCGTTCACGGTGTTTCTGGGAGACCAGCAGGGTCGGGTGTTCTGGGAGTTTTACAACAATCCGCGGGCGGGCTATTCGGCGGTGGCCAATACCGACCCGTTAAGCTATCATTTGGCGTTTGCGGTCGAGGATGCCGAAGCCGTCCGCAGCCGGGTTCTGGCGGCCGGAGGTGCGGAGGTTGCGGAGGTCCGCAGCGAGAGTGGCTCACGGCTGCTGATGATGCGGGATCCGTGGGGCCTGGGCCTGCAGTTATGCCAGCGTATTCCGCCGTTCCTGCCGCCGGTGGGCGGACAGCCGTAGGATGTGCCGATGGAGGGAAAGCCCAGTGGTGATCGCGTCGGGGCGGCGGGAAACCAACCGGCGGACGGGGTATGCCTGCCCGGTTTGCCGGAGGGACCGGCCGCCAGTGCCTTGGGGTTGCTCGAGACCATCGGCTGGACCCCGGCGATTCTGGCCTTGGATGCGATGAGCAAGACGGCTCGGATCCGGGTGCTGCAAGCCGAGCTGAACGATCGGCTGGGGGTGTGTCTGAAGGTGGCGGGCGAGGTCGCGGCCGTCCAAGCGGCTTTGGCGGTCGGCTATCGCGTGGCGGAGCAGGCGGGCGGCCAACCGGTGGTCAGCCAGACGGCTCGACCCGCACCCGAGGCCTGGCCGGCACTCGACAGCCCTCCCGAATTCAATCCGTTGATCCAGCAAGACGTCGTGATCCGGCCGCCGAAGACCAGCGGGCGGACCCCATCGAAAGAGGAGTTTCCTGTGAGCCAATACGCATTGGGGCTGATCGAAACCCAGGGTTTCACTGCGGTTTTCGAGGCGATCGATACGGCATGCAAGGCGGCCGACGTGGAAGTCGTCGGCAAAGAGAAACTGGGCGGCGGCTACGTCACCGTCGTGATTCGGGGCGATGTGGCGGCGGTCAAGGCCGCGATCGACGCCGGTCAGGCACGCGTCGAGGGGCTCGGTACGCTGATCGCCGCCCATGTCATCCCGCGCCCCAGCGAGGCGGTGCTGGGCCTGTTGCCCAAAATCTAAGCGGATCGGCTCGACCCCCGACGCCGGGCCGCGCGACCACCGACTGCATCTTTCCTTCACGAACCCTTACGAAACCGAACTGCTCATGTCGCATAACGCCTCTACCAACACCCTCGTTCCCCGCCGAATCTCCGAAGTGGCTGCCGATTTGGGGCTGGACCCCGAGATCATCTTGCCGCATGGCCATCACATCGCCAAGATCCCCGTCAGCCAGCTGGCGGCGCGCCAGGAGTCACCCGACGGCGATCTGGTGCTGGTCACCGCCATGTCACCCACACCGACCGGCGAGGGCAAGACGACCACCACGATCGGTTTGGGGGACGCCCTCCGCCGCTTGGGAAAACGTACCGCAATCTGCCTCCGCGAACCCTCCCTGGGACCGTATTTCGGCATCAAAGGCGGAGGTACCGGCGCGGGACGAGCCCAAGTCGTGCCGGCAGAAGACATCAACCTGCACTTCGTCGGCGATATGTATTCCGTCAGTAAGGCCAACAACCTGCTGGCCGCCATGCTGGACAACCATTTGCAACATGGCAACGATCTGAAGATCGACGCCCGGCGGATCGTGCTGCGGCGGGTGATCGACTTGAACGACCGCGCCCTCCGCGAGATCT
>SLMF01000670.1 GCA_007133715.1 Planctomycetaceae bacterium | reverse complement strand
CAGCCACCCAAGAGAAACAAGGGGAGCGGGCGGAGGTAGCCGAAGAACGTGAATCCTCCCCCGGGCAAGCCGGGGGCATCCGGGAGAATCAAGCTATGTAACGTCCATTCTGATCTGCGGCACTCGGACAATTGCTACAAGGCATCGTCGATACCATCCTGCATCAAACCCAGAGCACAAGCCAGTAATGAAGCGGGTCATTGTTTTTCTTTACGGGGCCGGGGCACGCGTTCTGAATGCGGTCCAAGCGGACCATTGCGATGTCTCACCGTTCGCCCGAGCTCGGACTCGATACTCGTACTCCGAGTTGGGAACGAGGTCGGTCAGCGTGTAGGGTATGTCCTCATTACCGATATCGGTCACACGCACCGGGGCGTCTCCGCGTTCCCTCCATTCCAGGTCATACAGGCACTCGTGGGAAACGGTAGCGGTGGCCGGAAATGCTTCGGGAAAGCCTTGGGCACGCACGCGACTGTCGAAACTGAGCGTCACGCCCCCCCGATTTGCTGGATCGCTCATGTTCGCGTTGACTCGGAAGACGCTGATGCCCAGCGGGCTCACCTCGGTGGGCCACGTGGGAAAACTGGTGCGGGCGGCATGCTCGGCTGGAAAATTCCCGCGAATCAAATGCCAGGTCTGGCCGTCCTTCGTGTACCAGAAATCATTGCAGTTGGCCGAAGCGTCGCCGCCCCAGGGCACGATCGTCGTCACCATTTCCCCGGTATGCGGGTAAATGTGGCAGAGAACACAGTCCCTGGGAGTGGATAAGACCAGGGCGTGTTTATCCGGGTTGCCGATGTCGTCAGGATAGGCAAACTTTCTCACCCCGCCCGGGTAGCGGTCCCAACCGTAGTAGACATACCACTGACCGTTCTCCCGCCGCCACGCCATTTGCACCCACTTGTAATCCCCGTGCGCCTCCGGCGTTGACCCGGCCACGGCGAACGACCAGGCATCCTTCACTTCATCGTACGTACACTCCAGCACATGGCATTGGTTGGCGAAATCGCCCGTTTGAGCATACCATTTCCGGTCGCCGGTCGGACTGAAATCCACGGCGTGAACATGGCGGGCCCGTAACGTGTCCACGTCATTGTAGCGATAGGCTATCCGTACGGTGGCACCCCGATCGCGGGTGTACCAGAGTACAATATTCGTGGTATCGGCCACCCCGGTGCGTGTGCTGTAGTTGCCCCACACATGCACCTCGATTTCCTCGTCCCCGACCATTCGCACGTCGCGATTTTTGTTCGGGATATGACCGGAAAAAAGATCAAAGGAAACGTCGGACTCAAAGGGTTTGCCGGCCTCGTCCAGAACGGTGGTCCGATGATGCGTTTCCCAGTCGTGTGTGTAGTACAGCGTCGTGTGGTTGCCGAACAGATAGGAACCGTCGGAAAAGAGATACTGAATCCTGAGGTCTGACTGTCCCCAGTCAAACGACTTGGTGTACGTGATGCCGTAGTCTTCACTCAGTTCGAAGACCGTGCCTCGGAATCGCACCGCGTAATTGTCCGACATCAAGATGACGTTTTCGATGCTGATCGGCGCCCAGTTGAGGGTCACGGCATCGGGCCGAAGAGGGGTGATTGCCAAGGGATATGGAACCACCAGATCAGGGTTATTGCTTGGCGAAGCGGCGTCGGTTGCCGTAAACCACGTGGGGTCCGGTTGTTCGGACTTTGCCCCGGTTTCGTTGGGGGTTTTCGGAGGTTGCTCCCCCTTCGCGGCGTCCGCCGACGGCGGGACGTGCGTTGGCTGCGGCCCTTCGCGGTCATCAAACACCCCGAGTGCCAGAGCGACCAGGCACGGGACGAGCACCGGCACGGCACTGCAGACGTACACGGCCGTTCGTTCCAAGGCTTTCACGTTCATCTTACCGCCCTTTCGTTTAGATGCGCGGGACAGGAACATGGCTCTTGAATCGCAGGGTGGCCTTTCGCAGTGTTCGGCGAGCTGTCAGCAACCCCACACCAAGAGGAGAGCCGGGGATTGCCAAGCGTAGACGATCGCCCCGCCGCTCGCAACCCAGCAGCGACCCGACGCAACGGTATCTTGTTCTCCTTCCCCAACGCAACCGGCCTTGAGAAGAGCGGTAGTGGGAACTGCGGTGGCACGTCCGGCTGAAATGTGGAAAAATGGGGGCTCGAGGACGGGGCAGCGGCCGGGTGGTTGCTGCCGTGACGCGTGGTTTCAGAAAGGATCGAGCGATATGCTGCAAGGTGGAAACGGAAGGCGATGGGCGGTGGGGTTGGTCTTGGCAGGCTTGCTGGGGTTCCTGCCTGCGACCCGAGCGGCGGACCCGCCGGAGGGACCGCCGCAGACTGCCCCCGTAGCCCGCGAATTCACGCGGGTGCAAACGCTGCCGGATCAAGTCACGCTGGCCGAACTGGATAACGGGCTGACGGTGATCGTCCAGGAGAATCACGTGGCCCCGGTGGCGACCGTGCGCTGCTATGTGAACCAGACGGGCAGTGCGTATGAAGCCGAGTGGCTCGGAGCGGGGATCAGTCACGTGGTCGAGCACATTGTCTCGGGCGGTTCGACGTCCCAACGCACCGAGGCCCAGATCGAGCGGATGATCGACACGTTCGGCGGTGCCACCAATGCGTTCACCTCGACCCATCTGACGGGCTATTTTATCGATTGTCCCGCTCGGAACGTGGGGGAAGCGATCGATTTGGTATCCGAGGCGATGCAGGATTGCATTTTCGCGGTGGAGGAATTCGAGCGTGAGATGCGTGTGGTACGCCAGGAGTTGGCGGACGGTCTGGTCGATCGTCGCCGCGTGCAGTGGAACCTGCTGCACCAGCTGATGTATCGCGTCCATCCGATCCGGCATCCGATCATCGGTTACCGGGACGTGCTGGACCGCATCACGCGGGAGGCGGTGATCGATTTTTACCGGCAGCGGTACGTACCGAACAACATGGTATTTGTGGTGGTCGGGGCGGTGGAAACGTCGGAGGTGCTGGCGCAGCTGGCAGAACGGTGGTCGGAGACGGTTCGGGGGCACGAGCCGCAGGTGCCCCTGCCGCCGGAACCGACTCAATTAAGTCCTCGCCGGGCGGTACGCGAACTGGACGGCGCGGGCTACGATCAGGTGCTCGCCTGGCCGACCGTCGATCTGGCTCATCCCGACCTGTACGCCTTGGACATCGCCGCGTACGTGTTGGCCGAAGGGGAGAGTTCCCGTTTGGCTCGGCGTTTGAAGTACGAGCAGCCCTTGGCCTTGTCGGTCGGTTCGGCCAGTTACACCCCCGACTTCGCTCCCGGTTTTTTCGCGATCTTCGCCAGCAATTCGCCGGAAACCTGGCAGGAGACGGGGGAGGTGATCGTTCGCGAGGTGTACCGGTTGCGAGAGGAACTGGTCTCGGACGAGGAGTTGGCCAAAGCCAAGAAGCAAAAGGCGGCGGACCTGGTCTTCGGCTCGCAGACGGTCCAGCAGGCGGCGGACCGGCTGGGACGCAACTTCTTGGCAACGGGCGACCCGTTATTTGATCGGCAATACGTGCAGGCCATACAAGAGGTCACCGCCGCGCAGGTTCGGGACGTGGCGCAGCGTTACTTTGTCCCCGAGCGATTGAACCGGGTGATCCTGGCCCCACCGGGCGGTGCTCCGGAAGTCGAGCAGGAACGCCGGGTTGGCGACGCGGGTCAAGTGCGATGGGTGCGGTTGGACAACGGCCTGCGTGTGCTGGTCAAATCCCACACGCATTTGCCGCTGGTCAACATGCAAGCATTCACGTTAGGAGCCTCGTTGGTTGACACTCCCGAGACTGCCGGGCGTGCCGCGTTGGTCGGCGCGATGCTGGACAAGGGCACGGAGAGCCTGTCCGGGCAACAGATCGCCGAATACTTCGATTCGATCGGCGGGCAGTTGACCACCCGTGCCGGGCGCAACACGGTTTACGGCTCGGCCACGGTCCTCCGCGACGATTTCGAGCGGGCGTTCGAGGTGTTTGCCGACTGCCTGCTGCGACCGACTTTTCCTGACGTCCAATTCACGCGACTCCAGACCCGCACCCTCGCCGCGATCGACCGGCGAGCTGACAACGCCCAGGCGGAGGCATTCGAGTTGTTTTACGACAGCCTCCCGGTCGATTCCCCCTATCATCTGCTGCAGGAGGGCAAACGCGAGACCGTCGAAAGGCTCGGACCGGACGACCTGCGGCGTTACCATCGGCAGTATTTTGTGCCCGAGAACATGGTCGTGACCGTGTTTGGGGACGTCCAGGTCGAGCAAGCGATCGAGCTGGTTCAGCAGCATTTCGGCGATTGGTCGGCGGCCGACGATTTCCAGCCCATCGAATGGGACCGGCCCCATCAGATCGGGGAGTCGATCGTCCGTCACAAGCAGACGTCGAAAGACACGGGGATGCTGATCGTCGCCTTTCCGGGGACGAGCATTCGGGATGCCGAGAACCATGCGGCGTTGACCGTGCTGGATGCCATCATGTCCGGCTACCGTTATCCGGGCGGCTGGTTGCACAATGAACTGCGGGGCGCCGGTTTGGTGTACT
>SLMF01000052.1 GCA_007133715.1 Planctomycetaceae bacterium | reverse complement strand
TTGGATTATAGGCGGGAGTTGGGGGGCAACGACAGCCGGAACGCCATGGGTTAGAATAAGGAGGTTCGAAGGGTGCAGGTCATGTGTCCGGTCCTTGGCAGGAGGAGGCTTGCATTGTTGTCCTCATAATGGGCCTGCGCCGCAGCCAGAAGTGTACTTGCTTTCGTACTGGACCTTGAGGTCATCGTATTCGTTGCGGGGGACGAGGACTTTTGTAGGATGCTCGCGAAAGTGGCGCATCGGACACCCGAAGGCCGAGCCAGCCGGGTCGGTCACCGGGGTACGCACTTATTCAACCTAATTGAAGTTCCCCCACAGGCATCACAAAAGCAAACTTGGCAAAAACGTGTGATGTTTGTCCGTTTATTCTCAATAGGGAGGCGGTGTTGCCTCTTTTCGTATCTTTTTGGTCTAATCGGCGGCGCCGATGGCTCTTTGTTTCGCCCCTTCCACGATCCGCGATTATTTGTTGGGCATCCTTCCGGAGCAGCAAGCTTGGCAGGTGGCGACGCATTTGGAAGTTTGCCCGAAATGCCAAACGCATGCAGACAGTCTGGACGAGGGCATTGATCCCGTAATTCGGGGATTACGGTCGGTGGTTGACCCGTCCGAGTATTTGTGGGAGCCGGAGTATCGGCGGATGGTGACCTATGCTGGTCATCTGATGGCGGGCGGGCCGGTTCCCATGCGAGCTGCGTTGCCGTCTGGCTTGGTTCGGGAGGAGTTACCGAGCAGCATCGGTGTCTATCGCATTGAGGAGGTCTTAGGGTTTGGTGGCATGGGGGTGGTGTATCGCGCGGTCCATACGGAGTTGGAGCGGCCCGTCGCCTTGAAGATCTTGCCGCCGGAGCGTGTGGATGGCCCGCAGGCGGTGGCTCGCTTTCGGCAGGAGATGCGTGCGGTGGGCAGATTACGGCATCCGCACGTAGTCGCGGCGCTGGACGCGGGGCAGGCCGATGGCTATTACTATCTGGCGATGGAGTACGTTGCGGGCCCCAGTTTTTCGGATTTGGCAGGCATTCCAGGCGGTCTGGGCGTACCGGATGCGTGTGAATTGATTCGGCAGGCGGCGATCGGGTTGCAGTTTGTTCACGAGCAGTCGCTGATTCACCGCGACGTCAAGCCGGCGAATCTGATGCTGGATGCCAGCGGTCAGGTCAAGATCCTGGACTTTGGGTTGGCATTGGAGTCTTCTGCGGCGGCGGACCGGACCGAATTGACGCAGGCCGGGCAAACGCTCGGCACGCAGCGTTACATGGCGCCGGAGCAGCGGAAGGACAGTCATCAGGTCGATGTGCGGGCGGACATTTTTGGTTTGGGCGCGACTTTCTGCCGTCTGCTGGGCGCGAGTTGGTGGGCGGGAAGGGAAGCGGGTGGGCAGAGCGAACCGGGTCAAGCTCTGGCCGCCTTGCAGGCTTTCCGACCGGAGTTGCCCGGCGTCGTGTGGGGCGTGGTTGAGCGGATGCTTGCCCCCGCGCCGGCCGACCGGTACAGCTCGTTCGGGGAACTGGCTGCGGCTCTTGCCCCGTTTTGTGTAGGCTGCGATCTGCGGCGGGTCCTGCGCAATTGGGCCGCCATGACGGGGGACCGAGCCAGCGATACGCATGCTCAGGTCACCTTGGAGACGACGGTGAGTACAGAAGCCGTCGGCGCGGGTGAGCCCGGGATCTCGGGTGGAAAGCCGGTGCAGTGGCGGTTGTCTGCAATGGGCGTCCTGGTGTTGGTTGTAGCGGGGCTCCTGGTGGGGCGGACCTTTTGGCAATCGTCTTCGCCGCCCGTGCTGCCGCCGGATCGGGGCACGGGCCTTCGTCCCGCGAGTGCTCGGCCGGTCGCGGAGCCCCGGCGGACTTGTTTCGGTACGGGTTGGCTGATTCAACAGGACCATGCGGGCGAACCGCCTGATGTGAGTGGTCAGGCGGTGGCGATGGATGGTGCGGGCAACATTTACTTGACCGGCTCGGTGCGTTTTGTCGGCGATTTGGAGAGTCAACTGGGTCCGGCGGATATCTTTGTGGCCAAGTACAGTCCGCGGGGTGAGCGGGAATGGTGGTACGAGCTGGGCAGCCCCGAGGGGGACGATCGCGGGGCGGCGATCGGCGTCGATGAGGCGGGGCTGGTGTATGTGGCGGGCCAATTTAAGGGGCGTGTGGACTTTGATCCGGGCCCGGGTCGGGCGGAACGCCGCAGTGCCGGGGGGACGATCGATGCGTTCTTGCTGAAGTTGACTTCGGACGGCGAGTTTGTGGACGCTTGGGTCTGGGGGCAAGCGAACCCGTGTTGGGATCTGGCGGTTGCGCTGGCCACCGACGCTCTGGGGCGAGTGGCCGTCGTGGGGCATTTTGGAGGTCAGCTGTTGCCGCCCGGCGCGCCGGATTCTGGCGAGTTCCTGCTGACGGCGGCGGGCGGTCAGGATGTCTTTGTCATCTGCTGGGACGCAGCGGGCGAGTTGCAGTGGGCCAGGAGTTTCGGAGGGCCGGGATGGGATGCGGTCACGGACCTGGTCGTGGACGCCGAGGGAAACTGGTATTTGGCGGGTTGTTTTTCGGAGACGGTCGTTTTTGATCCCGGCGACCGGCAGGAGGCACACAGCCGTGTGACGGCGTTGGGGCAGGACGCGTACGTGGTTCAATTGCGCGCCGACGGCCATTGGGGTTGGGTTCAATATTTTGGGGGAAAGGGGTTTCACCAGGGTCGCGGTCTGGCGGTTGCGGAGGATGGGCTTTATGTGGTCGGCGCCTTCCAGAACGAACTGCGGTTCGATTCCGACGCCGGTCCCCGATTCACCAGCCGGGGCTCGCATGACATCGTGGCAGCCAAGTTGGATCGGCGGACGGGCGAGTTACAGTGGGCGCGGCAGGCGGGTGGTCCGGGCGACGATCGTGGCCGTCGCGTGGCCGTGGATGCTCGGGGCCACGTCCATGTGGTGGGCTATTTCAGCGAGCAAGCCGTGTTTGATGACGGGGGCGCGGCGAGGACGTTGGTCAGCGCCGGCGGTCAAGACGGTTTTATTTGGGAACTCAGCCCGCAGGGAGTCACGTGCAGCCTGTCCAGGCTGGGCGGTGCTGAGGATGATGCCGTTACGGCGATCCACGCCACGCGCGCGGGCCCGCTGGTCGTCACCGGTTTTTTTCAGTCCCGAGGTGACTTGGTGGTAGGCGAACGCACTTTGCGGCTGTTCGCGCCGCTCGAGCGAGGCAAAGATCTGTTCTTGCTGCAGCGGATGGATTTCGGTCATGGCTTTTAGCGCCTGGTAAAGCACACATCACGCTCAGCGGGCGGGCCGCTTTTCGATTTCCAGTGGCATCTGAGCAATACAGGGCAGTTTGGTGGCCGGAGGGAGTTTGGGGTCCCCGCCATGGTTCTAATTTAAGAGAAGGAGACGCCGTCGTGCCGTTTTGCATTCCATTTCTGTCGAAGATGTCTCGTCGCAAACGCCGCCGGATCGCCTCAGCGCGGATGATGAGCCACCGGCGCCGCTTTGATCGCGCACTGTTTGTTGAACAGCTGGAGGACCGGCGAGTGCTGTCGACGCTGACCGTCAACAGCGACGTGGACCTTACGGCCGCCGACGACTACCTGTCGCTTCGGGAAGCGGTTCTGCTCGTCAACCACGGCGGCGATGCGATGGCGGCGTTGGACCGCGAGTTGACGGTCCAGGAACAGTCGCAGATCGACTTGACCGAAGGCTGGGGAACCAACGATACGATCCATTTCGACGCCGATCTGTTGACGGGCGAGACGATCGCGCTCACGGGCGGCCAACTAGAGATCGAAACGCAGGTGACGATCGCCGGTTTTGGAGCGGAGTTGCTGACGATCGAACAGACAACGTTCGCGAGCCGAATTTTCGACGTGACGAATAGCGGATCTCTGACGATCGAAGGGCTGACGCTGACTGGGGGCTCGACGGCGGCTTTCGGTGACTTCGTCCATCGGAGCGGTGGCGCGATTCGAAACCTTGGCGGTACTGTGAACGTCGTTGACGCCACAATCTCGCACAACGTGGCAACGGACAGCGGAGGCGGGATCCACAACGCCGGCGGGACGCTGAGTGTGGCTAACAGTACGATTTTGGAGAACGAGGCAAGTGCGTTTGGAGGCGGCATTTCCAACGGTAGTGGTGGCGCGCTGAGTGTCATCAACAGCACGATCTCGAGAAACGAAACAGACTTTAACAACGGCGGTGGAATATGGAACAGTGGGCTCGGCAGCAATGGAACGATCGTCAACAGCACGATCTCGGGAAACACGGCCGGTGGTTCGGGAGGCGGAGTTTCCAATGCGAGTTCCGGCGGTGTGATTGAAATTATCGGCAGTACGATCGCCGGGAATACGGCAACGGAACCGAATGGCGGTGGTGGCGGAATTTCTGCCACCTTTTCTGGGACAGTGATCCTCACCAACAGCACCGTGTCCGGAAACGAGGCGCTGGGGCATGGAGGCGGGATTCACAATATCGATAGCACGGTGACCATCACGAATTCGACGCTCACCGGCAACCGCGCCGATTCGGCTACTGACGG
>SLMF01000022.1 GCA_007133715.1 Planctomycetaceae bacterium | reverse complement strand
GCACCGCGACCTCCGCCCTGACCGGCACCCCAACCTCCGCCCTGACCTCCGCCCTGGCTCGCTCCCTGACCCATGCCTTGGGCTGCGACCTGCGCGGCGGCAAACGCGACCATCGTACCGATTGCCAAACTCCACATCATCGTACGCATCGGAATACTCCTCCCGCTTCAAGCGTTGTTTCCGAGCCCCTGCAACTCTTGCACACCGGGCGGGTGCCGGGTTGGCACCGTTTTGCATTCCCGGTGGGGGCTCTTACCTGAATACGGTCGAAGGGGCAATTCACGTGCCAACGCGCGATTGTTACGCTTCGTCCTGAATGGTGACCCGTTCCATCCGGTCGCCCTGCTGAATCGCGTCCACCACGTCCTGGCCTTCGAGCACGCGGCCAAACACCGAGTGTTTTCCATCCAAATGGGGTGTGGCGACGTGAGTAATGAAGAATTGCGAGCCGTTGGTGTTGGGGCCCGCGTTGGCCATCGACAAGACGCCCGGCCCATCGTGTTTCAGTGTCGGGTGGAATTCGTCCTCGAATTGGTATCCGGGCCCGCCGCGTCCCGTGCCTTCGGGACAGCCTGTCTGGATCATGAACCCGGCGATTACGCGGTGAAACTTCAGTCCGTCGTAAAAACCCTGTTTCGCCAGCTTGACAAAATTCCCCACGGTGTTCGGCGTTTCTTCCACGTACAGCTTCAAGCGAATTGTGCCCCGATTCGTTTCGATCGTTGCGGTTGTCATCCGTTTTCTCTCCAAAGTGCTCAAGTAAAGATCCAATGAGTGGGAAACGTACCACAAAAGCGGCCTGATTCCCACCTGGCTTGGCCAGCGTATTTCGTAATCGCCGTGACCGCCCGCCCCCATCGTACGGGCGTTGACATCCGGGACGTGGGGCCTTAATTTCAGACATATCTTCCGCTCGGGATGCGGGACGCTGTGGGAAGAAACATGTCGCGGAGCCGTAAGCGGTTCGGTACCGCTTTTAGCGTAAGGGGCCAGACGATGAGAGCGAAGCGAGTTGTGTGGATCGTCGGATTTCTCGTGGGTGGGGCGATCACGGGGGGCCCCATCTGCAGGGCGCTGGCCGATACGGGGGGGGCGAACGAGGTGGCTCGAAGTCTCCCCGCCGATGCGTGCCTGGCTGAACTGCTGGCAGACAGCGGCGTTGACGGCGGGTTGGGCGTGCACGTGGGGTGCGGCGACGGAGAACGGACCGCGGAACTCGTCGGCCAGGCTCCGCTGCTGGTGCAGGGTTTGGCAACCGATCCGGACCAGCTGGAGCAGGCTTTCCAGCGGGCGCGGGAGTTGGAACGCGACGGCTGGCTGTCCTTCAAGGACTGGGACGGCGGACCGCTGCCCTTTGCGGATAATCTGGTCAACCTGCTGTTCTGGGACCGCTCGGCGGGCGAGGCGGATCGGGAGGAAATCCGGCGGATTCTGGCGCCGCGAGGGGTGGCCTACATCCAGGGCCAGGACGGCTGGGAGAAGTGGCGCGAAGCCTGGCCCGCGGAGATTGCTGAATGGACCCACTTTCGCGGAGATTCCGGTGGCAGCGGAGCTTCCCAAGACCAGCGTGTCGGGCCGCCACGGCACATTCAATGGGAAGCCGGACCGCGTGTGATGCGGAGTCATGAGATCGAAACGGGCGTCTCCGGACTGGTTTCGGCCGCGGGACGGATCTATTACGTGATCGACGATGGCCCGATCGGGATTACCGACGCCCGGTTTCCGGACAAGTGGTTGCTGGTTTGCCGTGACGGCTTCAACGGCGTGCGGTTATGGCAGCGGGAATTGCCGAAGTGGGGGTGGCAGGCTTGGAGAGCGGGCCAGCGGGACAATGTCCCGCAAACGTGGTTGGGCCAGCGGACGCGGCCCGGGCAGGTCGACCGGTTGATGGCGGTCGAGGACGAGGTGCTGTACGTCACTTTGGGCCATGGGGCGCCGATCACTGCCTTGGACGGCCGGACGGGCGAACTGCTGCAAACGTATGCCGTGACCGAAGGGGTGGCCGAGTTTCTGGTCCATCGCGGGATTTTGCTGGCGCGGACGGAACGCCCGCAGACCCGGTTTCAGGCGATCCGGGCCGAGGACGGGGAAGTGTTGTGGAAGTACGAACCGCAGATCCTGCTGAATCGGTCCCTGGCCGCACACGGTTCGCAGGTCTATCTGCACAACCGCGGGCAGGCCTTGGCCTGGGATCTGCTCACGGGCGAGGAACGGTGGCGGACCGATACGGATCTCCGCCCGGGAACGCTGATCGCCCACGAACAGGCCCTGCTGGTGGTCCAATCCCAGCAGGTTCTGGCGTTGTCGGCCGAGAACGGTTCCCTGCTGTGGGACGGCCCGGGCGTTCCTTTCCGGGGTCGTGTCCCCGATCTGTTCGTGGTCGGCGATCAGGTCTGGTGGGGTCGCAACCGGTTCCAGGCGCGGGATATTCGGACCGGCGAGGTGGTGCATCAACTGGATCCGCAACGGGTGCTGGACTCGGGCCATCACCGCCGCTGCTATGCGGACAAAGCGACCGCGCGGTACATGATCAGTGGCGAGCGGGGCAGCGAGTTCCTGGATCTTGCGGGCGACCAGCACACCCGGCACAATTGGCTGCGTGGTCCCTGCATTCACGGGATGGTGCCGGCCAACGGTTTGTTTTACGTCCCACCGCACCAGTGTTTCTGCTATCCTGCGGTGCGGCTGGATGGTTTTTTTGCGATGGCCGCTCAGCGTGCGCCCACGGCAGTTGGCGTGGTTGAGGAAGCGGAAGCCCGTGTGCAGCCGGGCCCGGCCTACGGGGAACCGATGGGGGAACCGGTCGCTGCCGCGGACGATTGGCCCACCTACCGGCAGAACCCGCGCCGTGGCGGCGCCGTGACGTCCGACGTTCCCGCACAACTGGCCCCGCAGTGGTCGCAGGCCCTGGGCGGACGCCTGACTCCGCCGGTCGTCGGTGGCCAGCACGTCTTCGTGGCGCAACGCGACGCCGGCACCTTGCACTGTCTGGACTTGAACGACGGCCGCATCCTCTGGAGCCACACCGTGTCGGGCGGCATCGATTCGCCGCCGACCCTGGTCGGCAATCTGCTGGCATTCGGCTCGCGAGATGGCCATGTCCACTGCCTGCGGGCGCGGGATGGCCAGCGGGTCTGGCGGTTCCGTGTCGCTCCCGAGGATCGCCAGATCGTTTCTTACGATCGGCTGGAATCCGCTTGGCCAGCCCACGGCAGTCTGCTCTTCCTGGACGGACTGCTGTACGCGACCGCCGGGCGTTCCAGTTTCATAGACGGCGGTGTTTGGCTGGTCGCCCTGCACCCCGAAACGGGCGAACGGGTCCACCACACCCGTCTGGAGAGTCCCGATCCCGATATCAGCCAGGCCAGCTACGCCTTTCACAAAGAAGGGCACCGAGCCGACGTGCTGACGTCCGATGGCCAATACGTGTACATGGGCCGCACCGTGCTCGATACCCAACTGCAGCTGGTCTCGCCCGAACGGATCGAGATGACGGGGACCCAGCGGGGCGATCACCTCGAATACCGGCTGATGCCCGGCAGGCGGCTGGTCGCCACCGGCGGGTTCCTGGACGACACCTTCTGGAACCGGACCTGGTGGATGCATGCCCGCGCCTGGCCCGGCTTCCATTATGCCCAGCAAGCTCCCAAGAGCGGCCAGCTGCTGGTGTTTGACGACCGCACCACGTACACGGTCAAGCATTTCACGACCCGCAACCGGCACAGCCCGATGGTCTTTCCGGGCGATGGCAATCTGCTGTTCGCGGACGCCAACGACAACGAACCGCTTTTTTACCGGGGCGAGGGCGAGCCCCGGCCGATCGAATGGGACCCGGAACTGCCGGCCGACACCCGCTGGACGATCTACCAGGATGCGGCGGTGGACAAGGGCCCGGGCTTTACCCGCGCCGAACCGGCGCTGTGGACCTCGTGGGTCGACCTGCGGGTCGAGGCCATGGTGTTGGCGGGCGCGCGATTGTTCTTGGCGGGCACGCCGGACGAAGCGCCGGAGGAGGATCCGTTAGCCGCCTTGGAAGGACGCCGGGGCGGGGTGCTGGCGGTGGCCTGTGCCCGCGAGGGCGGCCTTCTGGCACGTTATCCGCTGGACACACGCCCGATCTTCGACGGTCTGATCGCCGCCCGCAACCGGCTGCTGCTGTGCACCACCGACGGCGTGATCCAATGTTATGCCGCCAGCGACGCCGAGCAACCGCTGGCCACCACGCAATGAACAACGGCATTCCGGCAGAAGCTGACCCGGGGTGCGCTGCCGCGACCCCGGGCTGGGGTGTGCAACGCCTGCGGCGGAAAACGGCCGGTCGCTTCCCGGATTCGCGGTCTCGTCACCAACTCCCAGTGCCGCAAATCAGAATGGAGAGGCCACTAATGACGAATGCCTAGTATCAGGTCCTCCGGTCCCAACTGACTCCCGATGGTCGGCTGCCACCGGTGCTGCCGCTTGTGTTGTACAGCGGCGAGACGGCCTGGACGGCCCCGCTCGAGATGGGTGAATTGGTGGAAATGGTCCCCGGCGGACTGG
>SLMF01000417.1 GCA_007133715.1 Planctomycetaceae bacterium | reverse complement strand
GTTATCGTAATCGATCTCAGCATCATACTCTGTGCTCGACTCGGCGACACCCTCGAATTTCATTGCCATCAAAGCGGGTTCCGATTACGAGTACGAGCACCGTCGCTGCGCGACGGAGCACGAGCACGAGGGCTGACCGCCAGAACCTTTGCTGGCGAGCTGCCCGGTGGCGGGATCAGCAGTACCGGGCTTCCCAGTCGCTCAATTCTCGGGCGATTTCCGCATCGTCCGGGATTTCTTCTTGCTGGCGTCGCTGTTGGAACGTGCTTTCCAGATCGCGCAGCTCGTAATCGAGTTCTTCGCGGGCCGCAGGATCCATGCGATCGGGGAATAAAACACCATCCAGATGGTCAGTTTCATGCTGGACCACGCGAGCCAGCATGCCCTCCAGATCCAGTCGGACTTCCTGGCCGCGGAGGTTGTAGGCGAGCAAGCGGATCTGTTTGGGGCGGCGTACGTGTCCGTACAGTTCCGGCAAGCTCAGGCAGCCCTCTTCCATTTCTTCGCTGCCTCTGGGAAGGGTGATCACCGGGTTGATAAAGACATGCTCTTCGCCCTCGTCCGGTTCGGCGCTCAGGTTCACGACGAACAGTCGGAGCGGCAGGTGGACTTGGTTTGCGGCCAAGCCGATGCCGCGGGCGTCGTACATCCGCGAGAACATCTGTCGCACGATCTGGTGCAATTCGGCATCGACCCGCCGGATCGGCTTGGATTTGTGTCGCAAGACCGGGTGGGGGTAGTGAATGATTTCGAGCGTTTTGTCTGTTTTCTCGGTAGGCATGTTCAATACTCGGGTGGTTGGATCCCGAAATCGCGGATGGTCAACAGGGTCTGCAGGCGAAGCCCCTGTTTGGCGAAAGCCTCGGCACCCCCTTCGAGCCGATCGATCAGGGCCAGGACGCCCAGCACCTGCAAGCCGGCGGCGCGTGCTTTTTCGATGGCTTTCAAGGAACTGCCTCCGGTGGTCACGACATCTTCGACGATCACGACCCAATCCCCTGGCTGGACGGGCCCTTCGACGTCGCGCCCCTTGCCATGCGCCTTGGCCTCTTTGCGGACGATAAAACCGCGTAGCGGCGTTCCCCGCTGTCCGGCCAGCGTGATCACCGCGGCGGTGATCGGGTCGGCGCCGATGGCCATCCCGCCCACGGCGTCCGGCCAGTCCTGGTCCAACCGTTGCAACATCCCGCGGGCGACCAGATTCGCACCGGCCGAATCCAGGGTCACCGTCCGGCAATCCAGGTAGTAAGAGGCCTGTTTGCCGGAGGCCAGCGTGAAATTGCCGAACTGTAACGCTTTTTCCCGTACCAAGTCGATCAAAGCCTGTTTGTCATCCACCGCGCGATCCTCACGACCAAGTCTGTTTCTGTGCGCCGCCCCACGGACCCATCGCGCAGAACTCTATCATGTAGGGTAGCGAAGCGGGAAGGGGGGGAGGGCGAATTCCGCTCGCGACGGCAATTGCTGAAACTCGCTCGCCGCACCCTTCCCCATGGTCAGACTAACGGATCAGGACCGGCGAACCCACCGAAAGGATACCGTAGATGTCGGCCGCATCGGCCGTACTCAAACTGAGGCAGCCCAAACCGCCATGCGAAGGTATCACCTCGGCCGTACCGTGCAGGCACATGCCCTGGCCGAGGTCCAGCCAATACCGCCCGTACGGGTTGTCTGGTGACCCTAATTCCACGCGGGTTCCGTCGGGTGCAAAGTACTCCTGACCCCGTTGCTTGTCGACCACAACGTAACGGTCCGGGCGCGGGGCCGGGTCGTTACCCGGGCTGATCGCGAAACGGCCCGCATAGTACTTATCGACGAACAACACCAATTCGCCGCGATCCAAGCGGATTTCTGCGCGAAAGGGACCGTTCAGCACTTTCAACTCGGTTCCCGGTGCCAACGCACGCGGGTCGGCGAGCCCGTTGATGTTCTGCAACAAGGCCGCCGGGATCTGGTAGCGCTCGGCGATCTGGTCGAGTGTCTCGCCGGGTTGCACGCGGTACGGCGGTTCGAGCAGATGTTCGGTCGAATAAACGACTTTGCCCGCCAGCGGATCGAGCAAGTCGAGCAGTTTTTGGCGTTGATCGCTGGTCACTTCGCTGCTGTCGTAATACCTTGAAAGGAGCGATAAGGCCTCGGCCCAGCGTTGTTCCCTCAGCAGCTGCTGGGCAGTCTGCCAGGCTGCACCGAAGCCGGAGGTAGGGTGGACGTTATCGGATCGCTCCCTCGGGTTGTCGGTAAGTGGCGCGGGATACGAATCGGTCGGCGTGTTCATTTCGGAGTCATAGATCGAGCGCGCGTTCAAGCTGGTCGGCGGTGGAGACGGCTCCGCGACTGGGACGGGGCGTTCCTGCGTCGGGAAGGCATCGGCGGTGGTAATATCGGCGGAGCGAGTTCCGTCAGGGCGGTTGATATCCGGGATGGGAGTGGTGTCGCGGGGTGAGCGTGCCGGGAGTTCGGGCGAGATGCTGGCCAGGGCCGGGGGGACATCGTAGGTCGCGGGCGGTCTTTCCGGTTCCAGCCGCGGTGCCAAATCGGGGGGCGGATTCGGCCGCTGCGATGATTCGCCGGGAGCAAACGACTCCCGATCTTCAGCCGCCTCGATCAGACCGACCAAGGCGCCCGGAGACGAATGGCCGTCGGGCTGGGATGGTGAATTCGTGGCGGAATGCAGATCGGTCGCCATCTCGGCGCCCGCCTCGCTCGCTGGCGGGTGGTCGGGTGTGCCGAAATGGATGTCCAGCGGCGATGCCTCGCCTGATTTCCAGGACATGGGGTCCGGCGGCTGGAAATCGGGCTGGTTCAAAACCACATACACGCCGTAGAGCACGGCGAGCAACAACACGACAACCAGGGCGGTCTTCAGGGTCTCCATTGCGTCCTCCTTGACGATCGACGCTCGCAGCTCCGGCGTGCGTTTGGGGTCGATGGCCTTGCAGGATAGTAAACAATGGACCGGATCGCTTCCAGATCAAGCTGAGAAAAACCGGACCGGCAGCCTGAATTCGCCAAGAAAAATTTTGCAGGCAGTGCTAGCAACCCCCCTTTTGCATTACGATGAGCGACAGTCTCAAGTGACGAGTTTCGCATTCTTCGATTTCCCGTCTCGAATTGGTTTTTCGGTCAGTTTCCCATGGTGTGACTGAGCGGATGGGTGGCGGGGAGGAAGGTGTACCTGAATTTGGGGGTGCCGACGAGGATTTTCTCTTGCCTTGACAATCGGTTTTCGTTAGAAGACGAACTCCGCACAGGAAGTTGCCCGAGAACCTAGCCACTTCAGGCCGGAGGAGGACGATGAGACCGACGACATTCCGCAGATGTCTGAGGACGCTGGCGCTGGCCAGCGTCTTCGGTGTGTTGGTGGCGGGCTCCGTCGAGACGCAGGCGGACGAATTGCCTGCCGAGCTGCAAATCGAATTGAGCGAGCTGCTGCACACCGGGTTGCGTACGCGTTTGCCCGAGGAGGAGGCGTTTATCGACCACGTGGTCGATCTGGTAGCCCGGAAGAAGCTGCCCCTGGATCTGGTCGTGGGAACGTTCTTGTGGGCTCGTCGCCGTCCGCCGTATCCGTTTCCCTACTTCGAACGCGGGTTGCGTATCCGAGCTGCCCGGGCGGGGAGACCGATTTACCGCGAGGATCGGGTCTCCTCGTTCCAGCAGCGTTCGATTTTCGACCACTTGCGGGTTCCCTAATCGCCATGTCCCGGGTTTCCCTGACGAAACGGCCCCGGGCCGTCGTGCTGCTCAGCGGCGGTCTGGATTCTGCCACCTGCCTGGCGATTGCCCGGCAGGAGGGATTCGAGACCTTCGGGATCAGTTTTTCTTATGGCCAGCGTCATGCGGGCGAGCTGCGGGCGGCAGGTCGCGTCGCGGCGGCGTTGGGCGCTCGCACGCATCGGGTCGTTCCGGTCGGTCTGGGGGCCCTCGCGCGTTCGGCACTGACCGACTCGCTGGACGTTCCCAAGCATGCGCGGGTCGAGGAGCTGGGAGACGAGATCCCGCTGACCTATGTCCCGGCGCGGAATACGGTGTTCCTGTCGTTGGCGTTGGCGTGGGCCGAAACGCTGGGCACGGGCGACATTTTCATCGGGGTCAATGCGCGGGACTACAGCGGTTATCCGGATTGCCGCCCGGAATTCATTGCGGCCTACCAGCGGATGGCGAATCTGGCGATCAAGGCGGCCGTCGAGGGGACGTGGCCGGTTCGCATCCACACGCCGCTGATCGCGCTGAGCAAAGCGGAGATTATCCGCCGTGGGTTGGAGCTGGGAGTGGATTACTCGCTGACCCACAGTTGTTACGATCCGGGGCCCGGCGAGGTGGCCTGCGGCTGCTGCGATGCCTGCTTGCTCCGCCTGCGCGGTTTTGCGGAACTCGGGGTGCCCGACCCGATCCCCTACCAGACTCTCTAATGGAGGATCGCGAGCTTTGGCGATGGTCCGCGATGTTGGAAGAGGTTTGATGGCAGCGGCCTGATGGTGGCCGTGCTCGTTCGCGATACTCGGACGGGTTTCGCGGGTGGCGACGGGCGCTGAGACATG
>SLMF01000722.1 GCA_007133715.1 Planctomycetaceae bacterium | reverse complement strand
CCACGTGCGCGCCTGGGTTATGATATTGGTTGCGGCCGAACCCGAACACACGCCCGCCGTCGGTCACCAGCAACCGCCCCGCGGGGGCCTGCATCCCGGCACGCGGCCAACCGCCCCAGCCGCTGCCCATGAACGTTCCTATTTGCCAGTAGCTGCGGTGCCACCAGGTATCATCGAGAAAACCGACCGGGCTGAAGAGATGAGCCTGATCATCCTGCTGGCGGTTCAGCTCCAAATCGAATCGGGCGCTGCGGAGGAAGAGCGAGCGGCCGTCGCTGGAAAGGATGTCGGGCAGATGTCCGCCCGCGGCGAAACCGGTGTCCCGCCGTGGGGGGGCGACGGTCAAACGCACGCTCTGCTGAAGTTCCCCGCTGGCCGCTTCCAAACGGTACAGGAACATGCCCCCGTCCAAATAGCTGTTGCGACCGGCTACGAAATAGACCAATTCGTCCTGTACCAGCAAGCTGCCCGAGACGGGCCAAACGGATTCCAATTGCTCGTCGACCACGATCTGCCGAACACGGGGGGCCGCCTGGAACTTCCAGACTAACTGGCCATCCTCCAGCCGAATGCAGTACACCCAGCCGTCGGCCGAACCGAATAGGGCGCGGCCATGATGGATCGTGGGGGGCGAGTCGATGCGGGCGCCGCCAGTCCAGGTCCAACGACGCTGCCCCGTGTCCGCATCCAGAGCATGGACCTGGTGCGATTCGGTATCGGCCACCAGCAGCGTGCCTTCCGCAATCACGGGGCTGGTCAGTCGGCCGCCCAGTTCCGTCTGCCAAAGCAGGTGCAGGTCGCTGGCCACCGGCACGGCCGTCCCGCCGCGACGGGACGGGCCGCCCCGATGCATGGGCCAATCCCCCGGCTCCGCGGGCCGCTGAGGAATCGAGGCCGCAAAGGCCGGACCCGCCCGCCAATGCGACGCATCCGACGCCCGGACCGGTTCCTCCCCGCGTTCCGGAGCCAAAGCCAAAAAACCGGACTTGAGCATGTCGCTGTAATGACAGGCACAAGGGTGCGGCGGTACGTACAACAGACCGTTCGCCGGCAGCACGCCATACTGGCAGACACCCCGCACCCAAAAGTTCGCGGTGATCTGGCCGCTGTGCACATCGACGAACTCGACCCCCCGACGCCCCAAAATCAGGTAGTTCGCACTCGCTTTGGCTCGGTGACAGCGAGCATGGCCCATGCGGGGTAGCGATTCCTGGTCCGCCGGCCGCTCCCGACGTACCTCGCCCGTACGCGGGTCCCGGCCATACGTGATCCCCGGATCGTTGCCCCAGGCGTAGCGACCGGTCCACAGCAGGCCGTCGACAATCATCACGTCCACCGGAGCGTTGAAGCCCTCCCAAACCGAGCAGCTCCACAAACGCTGGCCCGTCTGAGCATCGAAGGCGACCAGTTCACCCTCCGCGTCCTCACCCTGAATGTACTCGTGATAGCCCCCACTGGGGATCCACAACACCCGACCCTCGGTGTCCACCGCCCGGCGGTCGGCCGAAAATACCACCCCCTCATGCACCACCAGCGTCGGCGTGGACCAAGCCAGCCGCGTGCGATGGAGGGGCCGCGGAGCTTCCCACTCCCGCTGCCCGCTGCCCGCATCCAGACACACAATCGACGTGGGGTTCTGGAAAAACACCCGGCCGCCCGCCGTCGCCAGCGTCGTGGGCATCAACTCGCGAACGTAGCCCCGCGTGTTCTCCCACAATCGTTCCCCCGTCTCCGCCCGGACCGCCAAAACACGGTCCGCGATCCCCGGCGGCGTGAGCTGCTCGAATGGCGGCAAATAGTCCGGCTGACGGACAATCGCTTGAGCCCGCTCGGCCCCCCAGTCCGCCTGCGGTGAACCGCAAACCAGCAGCAGCGTGCCCGCGTCGTAGACGATCTCCTGAGTGCCCTCGGTCCCTTCATACGTCTGTAAAGTCTGACCGGTCGCCGCGTCCAGCTGGCGAACCGGTTCGCCGTAGCCCAGCGTCACGTAGACACGGTCGCCGACGGCGACCAACCGCCGCGCCAGCTCCGCCGGACCACTCCGGAAATCACGCAGATGATCCTCCCACGGAGAAATCCGCCGCTCCCATAACCGCACCCCGCTGAACGCATCACGAGCGACCAATCGCCAGCGAGGACTGGCGGCCGCAAAGGCCAGCGAACCCTCGTCAATAATCGAAAACAACCGGCCGCCCGACGAAACCATCGCACTCACACTGGCCAAATGATCATGACTGCGGAGGAAACGAGGCCCGCTGATCCACTGCGTGTGCTGCGGCGGACCCACCACCCGGTCCGCAGTTACCGCGTTGTTGTCCGGCCCGTGCAGGGAATGCGTCCATTCGCCCAACGCGTCCGGTCGCGGCTTGACCGTCCGCTGCCAAGCCTCACCGTTTCGAACCAACAGCACACCGCCGGGACACAGCACACGCAGTAGCTCCGACTCGGCCACCGTGCCCCCATCTTCAGCCACGATCAGATTCACCGTGTTGTCGGCATAGGGCAGGTTGCGGCCATCGAACTCGCGTGCCGACAACCGGCCGTCCCGGCCACTCGCTCGAAAATGCGTTCGAGCCGCAGCGACCAGTTCCGGATCGGTCTCCAGACCCTGGACGATCCAGCCCGGGCCCGCTGCCAACTGCTCCGTCAAGTGGCCGGAGCCGCAGTGCAGATGCACGACCAACCCGCCCGAGACGCCCGACACGGCTCGGATCGCCTCGACCGCCGACTCCGCCCGCAAACTGCCGGAGACAAGCCACCCTACAAGGATCACACCGGTTAACAGCAGTTTCACTTTCATTTCCCCTCCCCCTTCCCGACAAAGATCGAATGACTCCCGTTTTGCCATCCCAAGAACTCGCCATGATAACAGACCTTGCCGTCCCGGGCACGCTGTTCTCCCCATCGGGTTTCGAGCACAACCAACCTGCTGGATGCTACGCTTCATAGCGTGACCGATGAACAGATCAAGGAGGGGTTGGCGGAATTGAGGGAGAGTGGCCACCTCGCTACCAAATCACCAGAAGAGATATTCGAGCATATCCGCCAGAAGAATCTCTTGCCTCGCAGCAAGAGATTTGAGTTGCGGGCGGCGGAGGTGAGTAAGAAGGTGCGGCTTGTGAGTCTCGTTCAGGCACGGACCCTGGCGGCGATAGGCGAAGACGACAGCCTGAAGCAATCTGTGACCGAGATCCTGGCGGCATCAGATATAGCCGACGACCGGATTGACCTGCTTGCGGACCGACTGATCAACGCCGTCACTCAACGCCGTCACTCAACGCATGACGGAGGTAATGACGGACACCGATCTCCCCGGACGCAATGAGATACCTTCGCTGCCGTTTTTTCCTATTGGAAGATCGAGTCGGGGCGGGGAGATTCGAACTCCCGACTTCCTGCTCCCAAAGCAGGCGCGCTAACCAGGCTGCGCTACGCCCCGAAAGGTCGGCGGGCCGGCGGTTGCGGGCCAGGGCTCCGCTCCCGCTCGGCCTGATTGGGCCAAGTGGCTCCGCCCGGCGTGGTTCCGGCGGACCGCTGGCTGCATTCTAACGGCGGAACTGGTCGAAGGCAATCGGGCCTCTCCCCGGCGCGGCTGCGGCCGGCCCCGTCAACCGACGCGGGCGGCCGACGCATCACCGGGCGCGACCAACAGCTGCCGGATCCGCTCGAATTCGTCGCTGTTGGCGAAATGGATCACGATCCGCCCCCGGCCCCGGCGCGTCTGGCGGATCTCGATCTTGCTGCCCACCGCCATCCGCAGCTCCTGTTCCAAGGCCCCGAGCTGGTCGGTTCGCGGCCGTGTGGCGGGCGGTTTCACGCGTCCCCCAGACGCCGTCTCGCCGTTCAAACTGAGCGTCGGCCCGTCCTCCTCCCGGATCCGCTGCTGGACCTGGCTCTCCACCGCCCGCACGCTCCAGCCTTCCTGCAGGATCCGCTGACAGAATTCGACTTGCAGCGTCTCGTCGCCCAGCGGCAGCAGGGCCCGGGCATGGCCGGCCGTCAACTCGCCCTGGCGCAAGGCGGCCAGCACGGGTTCCGGCAACTCCAACAGCCGCATCAGATTGGCGATCGTCGAACGGTCCAGACTCAACCGCCGCGCCAGATCTTCTTGCGAGCAACTGTGCTGTTCCAGATAACGCTTGAACGAGAGGGCCTTTTCGATCGGGTTCAGGTCCTTTCGCTGCAGGTTCTCGACGATCGCCAGCTCGGCCACCAGCCGGTCGTCGGCTTCGCGAACCTGCGCCGGCACGGTGGTCCAGCCCGCTTGGATGGCAGCCCGCAGGCGGCGTTCGCCGGAGATCAGCTGATATCCGCGGTCGACCCGCCGGACCAGGATCGGTTGCAACATGCGGTGTTCCCGCAGGCTTTCGGCCAGGGCGGCGATCTCGGATCCTCCGAAGTCGCGGCGCGGCTGGAAGGGATTGTCCTGGATGGCGTCCACGTTCAACTCGATCAAAGCCGTGGCCCGGGGGGCGACGTCTGTGAGTTCGTCGGCCTGGCCCGCAGCCGCCTGCGCGGCCCGCGAGCGGGCCCGCTCGGGAACGCGTG
>SLMF01000125.1 GCA_007133715.1 Planctomycetaceae bacterium | reverse complement strand
TTCGGCGAGCTGCTTGAGAGCCCGTAGATCCAGTTTGCCCGTACCCAGCACCGGCAAAGCCGGGACTTGGTGAAAGCTGTCCGGCGAGGGGATATAGAGATTGGGCAGGCCCTGGCGTGCCAGGGCGCGGCACAATTCCTGGGGCGATTGGGGCAGCTCCGTATGCACCACCACCAGCCGCTCGCCCTTCTTGGCGTCCGGCACCGCTGTGACCGCCACCATGGGGCCCCCTGGCTCCTCGTCGTCTTGGGGAAGGGGCCGGAGTTCGCTCAGAATCCGGTTCAACGTGTCCTCGACATGCAGGTGAGGTACCATCTCGCCGCCAATCTTCGAAAACCGACTCTCCCGACCCGTGATCTGGATGAACCCCTCGTGGTCGATCAGGGCGACATCCCCCGTGCGATACCAGCCGTCCTGGATCACTTCGGCGGTCAAATCCTCGCGCCCCCAGTAGCCTTGCATCACATTGGGACCTTTGACCCATAACATGCCAGGCTGGCCCGGCTCCAACACGCGACCGGTCTCCAAGTCGGTAACGCGGGCTTCGATACGGGGCAAGGGGCGGCCCACGGTGCCCTCCCGCACGGCCGCGGCCTGACCCGGCAACGCCCGCGAAGCGGGGATGTTGACCGACACCAGCGGCGACAATTCGGTGGTGCCGTACCCTTCTACCGGGCGAACACCAAACCGCTCCTCAAAAGCGTCCGCCAGCTCCAGCGGCAGTTTCTCCGCACCCACCAAAACGACATCCAATGACCGGAAATCATCGGGATCGCACCGCCGTAGATAGGTTCGCAAGAACGTCGGCGTGGCCAGCAGCACCGTGGCTCCATGCTTCTTGCACAATTTCCCGATCTGCTTGCCATCCAGCGGGGTGAAGTGATAAACCCCCTGGACATCGATCGTCATCACAGTCCAGAGGGTCGCTGTGTAGCCAAACGAGTGGAAAAAGGGCAGGATGCCCAGCAGAACATCCTCCTGCCGCAACATGATCGCATCCTGGACGGCGCGGACGTTGGAACTGATGTTGGTCTCGGTCAGCATCACGCCTTTCGGCAGTCCGGTGGATCCCGACGTGAAGACGACCGTATTGAGATCGTCGCCCTGGACTTGATGCAAACCCAGACAGCGGCTGAGCAAGCGGGCTGGCACGGCGTAGGCCGCCAGGGCCCCGTTCAGCTTGTCTCGCCAGCTGGCTCGAGCCCGAAAATCCTCGAGATAGACCAATTCCGCATCCAATTCCAGCTGGATCTTCTCCATAAAGGCGCGGCTGGTGATGACGTGTCGGATACCGGCTTGGGCCAAACAGGAGTTGTTCACGTCGGAGGACAGAGTATAGTTCAGGTTGGCCACGGTACGGCGGTCCAAGGTGAGGGCCATATTTGCCACGACGGCGGCCAGGGTTGGCGGCAGGAGCAGTCCGACGACGCGTTCGTCTTTGTCCAAGACATGGCGTGCCAGCAGCCAGCGGAGGATCATGGCCCGCATCAACACGCCGGCCCCGGTCAGTTCATTGCCCAGCGAATCGGCGATTTTTTTCCCTCGTTTTCGCTGTTTGCAGATCCGGATGAATTTTTCGGCCAAGCTGACGTGTTCTGAACGGTTTTCCACTGCCATTGCTCCCAACCTTCGGAGTGGTGCAGGTTTTCCCACACAATTAGAATAAGCTCCCCCGATTCCGCGGACGAGCCGGGGGTCAACCTAACTTATCGACACGTGAGGGGCTACCCCTAGAATGATCGTACGGGAAGGCTGCCACGTGTCGTTTTCCGCCGCGGGCCGACAGCTGGCCCCCCGAGGTATTGTTTTCGCCACACAGGAGTTGGAGCACGATGGGCCGATTGGGATGTTTTACCGTGGGCGTTGTTTGCGGAGCCGGCTTGCTGTACGGGGCCTTCCACTACCACGTGGTGCGCGCCGCCGAGAGCACCCACGTGGTGGCCAAATTGAATCCGGGGCTGAAGCACACCTACGTCGATATCCGCGAGTTCGGCTTCGAGGATTGGAATCGGCATCGGGATCTCGCGCGGGCCCTCTTGCAGGCCGATAAAGGCGACCTGCTGACCGAATCCGTGACTTCCGAACTCCGTGACCTGCTCCCCACGTGGCGGAGGAACCTGTGGAAATCCGGTGACACCGCACCGTAAGGCCCGCACTTCCCCCTGTTTCGAGCCGTTCTTGCCAGGGATTGGTAAGCCGCCTTATACTGAGGCCTTCCTGTTTTTTCTGACTTTAAAGGAGTTCTCCATGAGTAACGTCACAACACGTCGGGATTTCTTGAGGACCAGCGCCGGTTTGGCCGCCGGTGGCTTGGCCGTGCCCTATATCTGGACCAACCGTTCCCTGCATGCCCAGGAAGCGAATGACCGCCTGAACGTGGCGGCCATCGGTACCGGGGGCCGCGGCTCCGGCATCGGACACCAAGCCGGTGGGCGAGGCAATATGGTCGCCTGTGCCGATGTCCATCGGGGAAATGCCGAGCGGTTCGCCAACCGGTATGACGGCCGCTGTACGATCTACAACGACTACCGGGAAATGTTGGACAAGGAAGACATCGATGTGATCATCTGCGGGACCCCGGATCATTCGCACACGAAGATTTGTGTCGATGCCATGCAAGCGGGCAAAGATGTCTACTGCGAGAAACCGCTGACCCTGACGATCGAGGAAAGCCAGCAGATCTGTGAGGTTGTTCGGGCGACAGGTTGCGTGTTCCAGGTGGGGACGCAACAGAGGACGGAGAATGAGCGTCGGTTCCTGAAGGCGATTGTCATCGCCCGTAGCGGGCGTTTGGGCGACAAACTGCACGCGCTCAGCTCGGTGGGGGGAGCGACCAGCGGTGGTCCCTTCCCCACGGAGGAGCCGCCGGAGGAATTGGATTGGGACCTGTGGTTAGGGCCCGCTCCGGAAGTGCCCTTCAGCCCGAACCGGATTGGCTGGAACTTCCGCTGGTGGTTCGAGTACTCCGGTGGTCAAGTCACCGATTGGGGGGTGCATCATACGGATATCGCGCTCTGGGCGCTGGGCGGCGAACTGACGGGCGTGGTCGAGGCAACGCCGGTGGAAAGCAATTTCCCGCTCGGCCGCCAGCTGACTCGCGATACCCTGCTGGGCGAGAAGCCGTTCCAGGAATTGCCGGTCAGCTACAACGTGGCCAACCGCTTCAAAGTGGACATGAAGCTGGAAAACGACAACGAGATCACCCTGTACAGCGGCACGAACGAATTGATCATCAGCGGCGAACGGGGCCGGATCCGCGTCAATCGCGGGAGCCTGACCGGACGTCCGATCGAAGAACTGACCGAGCAGGACAAGGTCTGGCTGGACGAAGAGGTGGTCAAGCTCTACGGCGGCGAGCCGCGCAGTCACATGGACAACTTCTTCGCCTGCTGCCGGAGTCGGGAACAGCCGGTTTCGGACGTGTTCAGCCATGCCCATTCCGTTAACGCCTGCCACATCGCCAACATCGCCATGCTGTTGGATCGCCCGGTCCGCTTTGATCCCGGGCAATATGACTTTGTCGGTGACGAGCAAGCCAGCCGTCTGATGAGCCGCGAGGTGCGTGATCCTTGGAAGGTCACGCTGTAGCCGAGCGTTTTTTTGAGTCCTGGCGGAAGGTATTGGCTGACGTGGGTTGTTGGAGTCAAACGCGGGAACGTGCCTTTTCACGCCTCGCGCCGGGCGGCGATTCCCTTGCGACAGGAATAATCGTCGTCATCGCTCGCCCGGTCGACCGCCGATTTCTTGGCTGCCGGTTGCCTGCCGCGCTGCGTGTGGTAGGTAGGGAAGGAGGCCGAATCCGGGGCGCTGGCCGTAGGGTCACTGGTTGGGTGCTCACACGGAGCCCTCTTTCGCCCAGGGAAAGGGAGTCCGGCAGTGAGCGTTCGCATCCCCAATTACCCGTGTATGGTCAGCGGCCGACACTTCCAAGGGGGGGTATTGCGATGCGGTACGGCAGAATAGGGTTCGTGTGCGTGGTGGCTTTTCTTTGGAGCGTCTCGTGGGTATCGGCGGCGCCACGGGAGCGGCGTTTGTTGCGTAGTTTGTTTTCGCCGCCAGCACAGGTTGCGGAGGCTGCCCTGCAAGTAGAGGAGCGACCGTATTGGAGTTTCACGCCCGAGTTTTATCCCCAATGGTATGGCGGGTTTCATGGTCGTATGCTCCAGGATTTGGGTTATCCCCCGGGCGATTTGGGGCCGCGCGGGCGGGCTTGGTGAGCTGCTGATTCCGAGTGGGTTGACGCCGGGGGCGTTGCGCGACGTGCCCGGCTTTTCGTTGACGCTTCCCACGTCGCTCCCTAGGATAAAAGATGGTGAGGGTGCGAGTTTCAGAGTTCCAGTCGATTTGGGGGCCGATCATGTCAACAGCAAACACCGAGTTCAAGGTTTACCACACCTGGGCGGCAGGGCCTTGCTGCTGGTTCCCTACCATCCTGGCATGGGGGCTCGTTGTTCTGGTAACCGCCTCCGCTTGGGCTCAGGCTCCTGCCAAACCGGCAGCCAACAAAGAGGAAGAGGAAAAAAAACCGCCCGAGCCCGTACCTGTGCGGGTGGATACC
>SLMF01000701.1 GCA_007133715.1 Planctomycetaceae bacterium | reverse complement strand
CGATCGGCGTCGACGGGCTGCAGCCATCAGCGGGCATCCGTTCGAAAGCGAAACTGGCGTACCAAACCCTCATCGAAATCGAACACGTCGTCGAAGTGCTCGCGGCGGTCGGAATCCGACTTCTTCATTTCGTGGATCTCGATCAAATTGTAGACGATTTCCCCGAAGTCGCGGGTCGAGTACACCCCCCAACGATTGAGTATCAGCTTGGCCAAATACCCATACTGGTGCCACGCATACTGGCGGATCGCTTCACACAGCTCCTGGCCGGTGACATGCGCCTCGCGAGGCGGTTCGTCGCCCGGCTTGATGGGATGCTGGTACCCCAACCCCAATTCGCGGTGGGCGAAGTCCAGTGCTTCGCGCACAAACTGGTACGCTTCCAGCCGGTAGCGGGGGTCGGTGCGTAACAACTGCAAGATCGGCGGAATCGATGGGGACATGTCGGTTTCAATCCAACTCACGAGTTCGCCTTTCCTTTGCCAGACCTGCGGAAAACGTTGAGCACCTCGTCCGCATCGATCAAAAGACGGCGATTATCTTCCAACTGGACGAGCAACTGCTGAGCCAAGATTTCCTGACCCAGCACCTTGGCACGGCCCTGTCGTGTCAAGATTTCCGAATTCACAGGCGGCAGTTCGTGCTGCAAACTCTGGTACGTATTGTATTCGTAACGCAAGCAGCATTTCAAACGCCCGCAGCGGCCCGAGATTTTGGTCGGGTCCAGGGTCGCCTTTTGCAGCTTGGCCATTTTCATCGAGACCGGAGGCATCTCGACCAAATGCGACTTGCAACACACCGCCTTGCCACAATCGCCGAAATCCGCCAACAACTTGGCTTCGTCTCGCACACCAATCTGACGCATCTCGATCCGAGTTTGGAACTCCGCGGCCAGAGTGCGGACCAACTGCCGGAAATCCACGCGACCGTCGGCCAGGTAGTAAACAATGATCCGCTCGCCCCCAAACAGGTGCTCGACCTCCACCAACTGCATCGCCAAACCCAGTTGGTCGATGTGTTTTTGGCAGATTTCGAACTCTTCCTCCGCCCGGCTGTCGAGATGGGCCAGTTCGTTGGCATCCTCAAAGGTCATCTCGCGGAGGATCTGGCCGCCCTGGAGACCCGTCTTGTTGTCGTTGACGTTGTTCTTGTCATTGCGGACGGCATGGCCATTCGCGTTGTCTTGGCCATTGCCGCTACCATCCGTTCTTGCGGGCGGTTCACTCGCATCACTCGCGGGAGCCAGGATTTCCCCCACCTCCAGACCACGATCCGTGCGAATGATGACCTTATCACCCCGCTGGTAGGTGTTTCCGTTGCGCGCGCTCACCACGCTAATCAAACGCATCGCACCATAGCGGGTGACATATCTAGTCATGAGAGAAACAACAAGCGCCGGGAGACGTCGAAACGACAGGAACCCGCAGGAGAATCTGCGATGTTAATAGTATAACTGCAGAAACCGGCGTTGCAACCAGCGCACCCCATCCGCAAAACTACTTCTTTCGGTGGCGGATTTTGGCTCGCATTCGCCGTTTCTTGCGTCCGATTTTGCGTCGGCCTTTACCAGTCTTCTTCGTTCCCATAAGCGGTCTCCAATCGGTGAAACGTGACAAACAAGGGGCAACTGCGGTACGCTCCCGCGAGAAAAGGTGCTAGTATACCACGGTCTGCGGGCGGGTGCCAGCCGCCCGCAAGCGGAGAGGCCCTGACAATACCACGTCGATTTCGGATATCCAGGCCCCTCTAAACGGTTCTATCGTGTCCGCTTAGGAGTAGGGTTGCACCGTCGGTTTGATCACGAGTTCGGGTACGTGAGCCCGCGCGGGCAAGCGGACAATGGCTTGCACCATCCGGGCCACATCCGCCGGCTGGAGCATGATGGCTCGCCGCTGCTCCGAAACCGGCTCGGCTCGCTGCGACAACAACGGCGTGTCGACTTCGCCCGGATAGACGTTGGTCACCCGTATGCCCCGCTCGGCCTCCTCGATGCCCACCCCGGTTCCTAAGGCGGTCATGGCGAATTTCGAGGCGCAGTAGGCGACGCCCCCCAGCACCGTCACCCGCTTGCCCGCCACCGATGAGATATTGACGATGATTCCCGACTGACGCGCCCGCATGGCGGGCAGCACGGCGTGCATGCAGTTGTACGCTCCCGTCACATTCACCGCCAACACATGGTCCCATTGGGCGGGTGTCATTTCCTTCATGCTTCGGCTCGTGATGTTGACTCCTGCCGAGTTAACCAGGATCTCGACCGGACCGAGCCGGGTGCGAACCCACTCGAACAGCTGCTGCACACCCTGCCGGTCGGCGACATCGACCGGGTAGGTTTCTGGCCGTGCCGCTTGTTTCCATTCGGCGGCGGCGTGCAATCGCTCGGCCGTCCGCCCGGCCAGGACGACTCGGCAGCCCTCACCGCTGAGCATCTCGGCGATTGCCAAGCCGATACCCGAACCGCCGCCCGTCACGACCGCGACTTTGTTCTCCAAGTGCATGCGTTTGACTCCTGAGGCGTTGCGATGTCCACCCACGTTTTCTAACCCGCGAGATCACGGGATGGCAAGGGGACCTGGCCGTTGAAAGGCGTTTTCCCAGCACGGCCCTCCGCGTGGCTGGACAACTTGCATCCGGCGGGTTAAGGGCGAATAATCGTACCTATGGCCGCATCTACCTCACAAATCGATACCACGATCCAGATCGTCACTCCGGAAAACATCGCCTTTGACTACCAAGTCGCAGGGCCGTTTCGCCGATGGCCGGCGTATCTCTTGGACCTGGCCGCTCGGTTCGGTCTGCTGCTGGTAATTATGGTGGCGGCCAGCCTGCTGGATTGGCTGGGAGCCGGCGCCCTGGCAGTGGCCGGGATCCTGCTGGTCTGGTTCTTGCTGGAATGGTTTTACGGAGGGTTTTTCGAGTCGTATTGGAACGGGCAGACGCCCGGAAAATGGCTGCTGGGGATCCGTGTGTTGACGATCCACGGACAACCGATCAACGCCTTGCAGGCCGTGATGCGGAACGTATTGCGAACGGTTGATATGTATCCCCTGATATCGCTGCAGGTGTTGGGCGACCTGCCGCCCGTGTATTTGTTTCCGACCTTTTTTCTGGGATTGGTCGTGATGAGCAGCAATCGTCGTTTCCAGCGACTGGGCGACCTGGTGTGTGGGACGATGGTGGTGAGCGAGGAACGACCGTGGTGGACGGGGATGGTTCAGGGTGAGGATCCGCGGGCAGCGCTGTTGGCCGAACTTTTGCCTGCCGACATGTCGATCAGTCCGGACATGGCGCGGACGCTGGCTTCCTACGTCGAGCGTCGGGGCGGTTTTACGGCCGCTCGGCGCCGCGAGATCGCCCGCCATCTGGGAATCCCCCTGACGCGGCAACTGGGCTTGCCCGACGATACCAGCGAGGATCTGTTGTTGTGCGCCCTTTACCATCGCGCGTTTATTGGCGCAGCCCATGAGAATGGCTGGCGGAGGTCGGGCGGATGAAGGTCGCGGAATTGCTGGCACAGCGGCGTGCGGATTGGCAGCAGTTGGAGCGGGAGATCGACCAACTGCAGGCCCGTCGGCGGCAGATGACGGCGGACCGGGCGACTCGTTTCGCCGAATTGTACCGCGCGGCGTGCGCCGATTTGGCTCGTGCCGATGCTTGGCAACTGCCGCCCCGGACGGTGCAGTACCTGCATCGGCTGGTCGGCCGGGCACACAATCAGCTGTACCGTTCGCGCACGTTCAACTTTGCCGTGTGGGGCCGGGTTCTGCTGCACGAGGTACCTCGACGGATTGTTCGGGAGCCGTGTGTCCAGCTGGCGTTCCTCCTGTTTTGGGGGGTCTTTTTTGCGTCCGCGTTTCTCGCTTTCTCGCCCGCGACGTGGCCCAATTATGCCGAACAGATGCTGACTACGGCGGGGATCGAGCAGTTGGAGACCAGTTTCGCCAACCCCTTGGCGGGCCGCGAACTGCAGGACGATGTGGTGATGACCAGTCTTTACATCCGGCACAACACGAGCATTGGTTTGAAGTGTTTTGCGGGCGGGTTATTGGTCATTCCCGGGGTGTTCATCACGCTGTTCAATGCGGCCTATTTGGGGGCTGCCTTCGGATACATGGCTCGCCCGGAGGTAGTCGAGGGCGTCCATTTTTTCGAGTTTGTGACGGCACACGGTCCTTTTGAATTGACAGCCATCGTGTTGTCGGCCGGTGCCGGTTTCCGGTTGGGCGTCGCCTGGCTGGCACCCGGCCGTCTCTGTCGGCTGGCCTCGCTCCGCCGGGCGGCCGAAGAAGCCATGCCGGTGATGGGGGCGGCGATGAGTCTTTTCTTTTTGGCTGCCCTGATCGAAGGCTTCATTTCGCCGGCCGCTTTGCCCTGGGGCGTCAAGCTGGCCGTGGCTCTGTTCTCCGCCGCGGTTCTCGTGTTCTACCTGGTGTTTCTGGGTTCGCAGCGGAGCGGTGCCGATGCGGTGGGATAAGACGCAGATCGCGATCCGGGAACGGGGACTGTTGGAAACCCTGGATCTGTCCTTGCAGGTGCTGCGCCACTACGGGAAGCCGCTGCTGGCCGCTT